>CALCEF010000001.1 GCA_937901365.1 uncultured euryarchaeote
GTAGGATGCTCACTCAGAACGAAAGATTCGTCCACTGGTAATCCGTAGAAATCTCTGAGTTCTGCCATGATTTCAGCTTGTTTTACAGTATCAATGCCAAGTTCGCCTTCAAGGTCTTGGTCTAACTCGATGAAATCTTCAGGGTACCCGGTATGCTTGACCACGACCTCGACCACTTTCTTGGCAACGTCTCCGTTCATTGGTTCGAGGGAAGGAGGCGTTGGTTCGTCTTCAATCACCTCATTGGTAACTACCTTCGGTTCGATCGGAGGAGATTCTGTATGTGAGTTGCCGCCAAGATACGCAATCATGTGGTTTAGAGTAGGATGCTCACTCAGAACGAAAGATTCGTCCACTGGTAATCCGTAGAAATCTCTGAGTTCTGCCATGATTTCAGCTTGTTTTACAGTATCAATGCCAAGTTCGCCTTCAAGGTCTTGGTCTAACTCGATGAAATCTTCAGGGTACCCGGTATGCTTGACCACGACCTCGACTACTTTCTTGGATACATCGTCTGTAGGGGAAGGAGTTGAGTCTGCCACCTTGTCCTCGATGACTGGAGGTTCAGGTTCGGGCGTTGGTTCAGGAATTGGTTCAGGTACGGCGTTCTTGATTTGGGCTTCCGCCCAAGGACTGCCCTGAACCCCACCGATGATCTTGTCATCGGGGTTGATGTAAGCAACCAATTTCCGTTCCAATATGCGTAAGTCAGCATTTCCACCAGCAGCATTTGAAGTCCAGGTGGCGACGCGGTTTCGATCCAATCGATCCAAATTTTTCGCGATGCGTTTGACCATTGTGAATACCATTTGAGAACCAAATCCAGCAGCGTGTCGAACGACGTATTCGACGTCGATAGGCCCTCCCTTGGATAAGCGAAGATCACCGAGCTCAGGATCCGGTTGCTTGAAGTTGGCAATGGGTGGGAACTCTCCTTGAGATAGACCGCGGATTGACACAGCATCTTCGATACCTGTGCCCATAGGATGGCCAGTGAATCCTTTCGTATTCGTGATAATAATCTCAGATGCGCTGTCACCAAATGTTCTCCGAAGTGCCTGTATTTCTGCAGCCGCAGAACCACCCCTAGGAGGGGTTGCAGGTTCGTGTGACATGAAAGAAGTGCGAGCTGCAATTGAATGTCGATTCAATCCCCAATTTCGTTCCATTGCTGAAATGAACTCCTCCAATGAATTGGATACATGTTCAACATCTAACCGCGTAGGGTGGAAGGCGGAATTGGCAAGGTGGGTGCCAAGGAGTTCTGCATATGGTGTCACACCGCGCTCCAAACTGAGACTGTTTCGTTCTACAACAAATGCTGCTGCACCCATGCCGAGCAACATTCCATTCCTTCGGGCATCAAAAGGTAGACTGACATCTTCCACAACATTGCCCATCGCATGGGCGCCTGCCGCAGCAAATCCAGCACCAACCCAAGTCATGAGTTCCTCGCTGGTCGAATCATCTGCACTCACAATGATGATTCGATCACATCGACCTGTCGTAAGCCAATCTTCAGCAATCGAAATCGCTGAAGGGGTAGATGCACAGGCGTTATTGACCGAAATGTTGGGGCCTCTGGCACCGATATATTGGGCAAATTGTGAATGCCCCATTGTGAGGATTTGTAGTAGGAACCTACGGTCGAAATGACCTTCTTCGTCAGCGCCATTCTTCTGCGCGTGTTGCATTGCTTGATCGATGCCGGGGAAACAGGATGCGAAGATTACACCTGTTCGATTTCTCTCTGAGTCAGGCAGATGCCACTTCTGGATGAGGCGCTTACCTGCTTTGTTTATCTGCTCAACTGCGAGTAGTGGCAGACCTGCATCTTTGAGTGCCTCAAGCCCAGCAGCAAGCGCCAAAGAGGTTGTGATATCCATGGCTTCGACAATCTTGGGATCCACACCATATTGCTCAGCCAAATCGAAATGACCTCGGCGCCCCGCAAGTTGCGGTATCAAGCTGAAATCGTTGCACGGAACGAATTCTGCTGAACCGTCAGGGTGCTTGATAATCCGAACCAAATTTCGATCCAGAAGACGTTGTTTGGTTTCATCCGATAGTTCGGAAATAAAATTGTCACCACGAATTATTCGATCAAATGAATCGGGTGCAAAGACCTCTTCCATCCCTGGTAAACCCAAACTGATTCCGCTGAAAACAAATGGATTTGAACGGCGTGAAGATAGGGTATCGATGACAGGAGATTGGCGCACAGATGCTCCTTTTGCAGTGCTTAGGGTAGCCTTAGGAACCTCATCTAACCATTCAACCAATGCAGGTAGGGTCTTTGCGTTTGTAGAACCCTTGACGCGATAATTGGATTGAATTGAATTATGGATTTCAGAAATCTTTGCATCACTTAATCCAATGGTCTCAAGATTTGTTGAGCCGTGTATCATTCGAATTGGAAATCCACTAATCTTTGACACGATGGTCGCGATGGCCACTTCCTTTGACTTTCGCTCTACTTCTTCTCTCTCATCCTCACTCAAGTCGCGAGATGATTCTTGGATTGGATGATGCTCACTTACAACCCTTGGAGATGCAATCGTAGGAGTGGGTGTAGAAATTCTAACTCCTGCTTTGAAGGCATCAGTAAGGATGTTGCTATCTGCCTCAGGCATGTTTGGAATTCGACCGGATAGAGCATGGACAGCAAGGGCTGCATGGAACGAAGCAATGCCTCCTGCCTTGGGATGATTTGTATTTGTCACAACTTTTGGTTGATCTTCAAAAATTTGTTCTGCGAATAACGCGAGGGCGCGTTTGGGCCCGACCTCTACGAACAGACGAGCGCCGCCCTCATACATCGTTTCCATCTGTTTTGTCCATTCGACAGCAGAGGCCATTTGTGGCGCCAGTTTGGCCAGAACTGCTTCCTTTGAACTACTTCCCGCCGGTGCTACATTCGGATACCATCCACCATCGAAATTTGAAGTGATGGGGATTTGTGGTAGTTGAATTTCCAATCCCTCAAGGAACCTGCGCAATGGTTCATTTGCAGGTGCAACGATTCGGGAATGGAAAGCGTGACTAGTCTGAAGTTGAACACAAGGAGCACCAGCCTCATCGAAGATCTTCATGACTCGTTTCATCGGTTCAGTTTCACCTGCAATGACTGTCATTTTTGGACTGTTTTTGTTGGCTGCGATCACATACCCTTCTTCAGCCTCTAATACAGATTCAATCTGTTCATAAGGTGCCGATACAGAGGCCATGATTCCACAATCCGGCACTTCGACACTACCCATCTCTGTACCTCGGGCGGCCACAGCGCGCAATGCACTATCGAAATCGAGAATGCCTGCAACCATCAGTGCTGCATATTCTCCTAAAGAATGACCTGCAACCATGTCGGGCTCAAGTCCATGCTCTTTCATCAAACGATAGAGCGCGAGGTCTGCTGCTAACATAGCAGGCTGTGTGTACTCTGTTTGTTTGAGTTTCAATTCCGACTCTTTTCTCTGCTCATCAGTAAGATTTTCTCGCAGGACGAATGAAGATAGTGATTCACCATCGAGAACTTCAATCATCGTCTGATCAGCTTCATCCCAAGTTTCTCGGATACATCGATAGCGTTTGGATAAATCAAGTGTCATGCCAACATATTGGCTACCCTGACCCGGATAGAGATGAGCGACCTTGGCCTGCTCAGGCAATGGGGCTGTGTCGGTAATCATCACCATCTGTTTGGCCAAGAAATCCCATTTTGAGCGGTCACCAATCGATTTCTCAAGCAAATCGAAGCGCTTTGAGAGTTGGTCCCAATTACTAGCGACAATTGCGCAACGAATGCCCTCGGCAACAAAATCACTGCTCGCGGTTGGTAGTGCGATGGAAAGGCGCTTTCCATGCGGGTCGTCATCAAAATTTGTGCCGCTAAACAATTCTTCTCGTATTGATTTGAGTTTAGAGAGTAGAGATTCCAAATCTGGGGCATTCACGAGTAGGGCCCCGCCCTCAAGTTCCTTCAATTCAGAATGGGTCATCGTTGCTGTAGAGGAAATTGTAGTCGCTGCGGATGCCCCGGGATTGAGCCATGCTTCGCGTCTAGCATCGAACTCATTGGCCAGAAGTGAATGGAAATCTGGATCGTAGGACTCGATTGCACAATGGAAATTCGTCCCTCCAAATCCAAACGAGGATATGCCTGCTCGACGAGGGTGTCCATTGGGCGAACCCCATGCTTTCGCCTCGGTTGGAACATAGAATGGATTTGTGCTCCAATCTACATTTTCGTTAGGTGTGGAGAAACCAGCACTTGGAGGGATCGTGGCCGTATCGACTGCTCGAATGGCCTTGACCAAGCCTGCGATTCCAGCGGCTGCTTTGAGATGGCCAATTTGGCTCTTAATCGAACCGACTGCGACCGACTGGCCAGGAGGTGTTTTGTCAAACGCTGAGGATAGGCTGGTCAATTCTGTAGCATCGCCTACAACCGTTGATGTTCCATGAGCTTCGATTAATTCCACCGTAGATGAATCGTATCCTGCCTGCATGTAAGCCCGGCTGACCGCTTGAATTTGGCCACGAGTACTCGGTGCTGTAATCCCTTTACCTCGACCATCACTACTGGCACCAAGCCCTCTGATGACCGCTTGAATGCGGTCCCCATCTCTAATTGCATCTGAGAGTCGTTTCAGCGCTAGAGCGCCTGATCCTTCGCCCATCACGAATCCATTCGCCTTGCTGTCAAAGGGTGTTGAATGGGTGGCTGAAAGGGCGCCGATTGCACTAAATTTTGCAAAAGTCGCTGGATCCATCGTCCGATCACTGGCACCAGCCACCATCAAATCGACTTGGCGGGTTTGCAACAAACGACAAGCATCGAGGATTGCAGCAAAGGTTGAGGCACAAGCTGCATCGGTGGAATAGTTCGGACCTTGCAAATCGAGAAGATTTGCCACACGACCTGAAACGACGTTGGCGAGTTCGCCCGGCATCGTGTCTTCGGTGACCTTGGGGAGATTGTTGAGAAGCGCTTCCTTGAAGGCGGCCTTTCCTTCGTTGGGCATACCACCTGCTTCAACCGCATGGCGGGCAAATTGGTCCGCCCAGATTCGATGATTGGACAGGTTTCGATTCTCTCCCCCAAGAGCATTTGCGAAAATTACACCTGTGCGGGCTTTGGGCAATTCTTGGGCACCCTCGCCCATGTATCCCGCATCTTCCAATGCCGCTGCACTAACGGTCACAGCCCACTGCTGTGTGAGATCGATCTGTGGAAGAGAGC
>CALCEF010000002.1 GCA_937901365.1 uncultured euryarchaeote
GCTTCGGCCCAACCGAAGAACAAGTGAATGACAAGAACGCACAACCCGACCAAATATGCAGGCATGAAAGCGAATAAAGATGGGCGTCGAATCATGAGTAGTTCTTCTTCATCGTAAAGCCTCAATTTCTTTCGAAGACCTTCATTTTCATTGAGTGGCGTTGGGTCTGGAGTCGGTGTAAACTCTGAACCACCTACGGATGGCGGCTCAATGGCCGAACCCATACTTCTCTTGATTTCTTCATCACTCATGGCTGTCCCTCATATGTTGCTGTGTTCCGAACGATGATGAATCTTATGCCGTCCTGTCGAGCATTGCTAATGCAAAAGACCCCATGCATGCTCGGCATTCCCGTGAACCCAATCAAAATCATCCAAAGTGCGAATCCCTTTCTCATCAAGGATGGTGAGTGATTCAACTTCCAGTGGATACTCATTGTATGTCAGATGGCTGACAAGTCCTGCACGGGTGGGTTGATCGAATGTCCAATGTGCACGGTTAGCAGCGCGAACCTTGAGGCCGACTTGTGTTCTACCATTCCAAACCCTGATTGAAAATCGAGGCAATACTTCACCTCTTGAATCGCAATCGTCAGATTCAGAAGGTAGCAATTCAACCTCGCACCTTTCGAATCGTTCACTACGTCCGCGTTTCTCATCATGGAGAAGGCCGGCTGTCTTGAGTGGTACTTGGGCCACATCCCGCAATTTCCACGCACGCGGGTCGCGTGCAGTCATCGAAAATGAGGCATGTGGGATGAACCAATCCAAGTAGGTTCCATCACTGAAATGTAGGAAACCCCAAAACCATGGAATAGATGGTGCTTGAACCGTGACTTTTTGGAAGTAAGCACTTCCTTGCACGCGATCCTCGCCGACCAAACCTTGGCATTTACATGCATGCAATCTGATGATATCATATCCCATGTCATTACCGAAAACATTGTTTGAATATGCAGCTGAAGACGCGGCTTTAGTCCAAGGTGTAATTTTCAAATCGAATGATTCGGGAGCCCCATTCTCAACGGCTGATTTGTCACCCTTACACTTCAACCAAAAGTGGCTTCCATCATCTGACAGGCCCATCGACAAATCATCATCCGAAACTGGAATCACTGCGCCTGAACCGGAAAAATCTCCTGAGCCTGGCCAATCTGGATGTTGGCCATCCATAGCAGCGATTCTTGACTCTAGCATTAGGTATGGTTCGTGCATATCTTTGCCATCATACCACCATGCACATACCATTCCAGGCAATGTATGGCGGCCAGCATCATCGATGTGGAAGCGACCTTCAGGTTTCCAATCATGATCATTCACCCTGACATGTGGGGCATCTTTTGTTGACCACAAAACCATGAGTTGGCGGCTACGCTTTGGATTCTCAGCATCTGGTAGAACGATGAGCCACCACCACCACCACCAAGAAAGGCGACGAAGTGGTGGTAATGTGTCCAAACGCCATAGTGATGAGAGATCCCCTCCAAATGTAGGTGGGGGATTTTTCTCCATTGGAATGCCTCAGTTCAATTCACGCTTCTTGAATGATGATTGACCCACCAGAACAAACAATCCTGTAATCAATAATAGAACAACGATTGAAATGATCAAATTGACGAGTGGAGATGTTGTTGGGAATGGAGAATACCAGACGGTCCATAGAGCGATGTCAACAGCCAAAGATTGACCCGACATCGCAGCATAATCACCCCAGACTAGCCAAGCGGTTGAATTGATGATTTCAGCCCCCCAGAACGATATAGACATCGAAGCAATACCCATTTCTCGTGTGGTTCCAATCATTGCCAAGAACATCATGAAGAATTCCCAAACGGCGAACAAAAGCGCCACCAGAATACCATAACGCCCTGCCACAATTCCGAAGGTGATGAACACCGCACCATAGGCGAGAACGGTTAGGAATGTAGCGATAAGAATCCCGAACCATATTCCTAGATCAGAGAACCTGAAGATTGATTCTCCAGGTCCAAAAATGCCAGTGACGAGTGCTGACAAGACAAGGAGGCCCACGAAATATGGCCATGCCAAGCCAATGAATCCAAGCAGGCGATACATCAGAATCTCCGCTCTCGCAATTGGTTTTCCGACCAGATAGTGCAGTGTGCCTGAATCCATTTCGTCACGAATCAATCCAGTTGCAAGGAAGAGTGGGACGAAGATTCCCAAGATGAAGAGGAAGCCAAATTTGCCAAAGCCAAGAAGGAATGATCGATGCATCGCCTCTTCGAGGAATTCGCTTTCATCGGGATCCTCATCGACGAATCTGTCTGCTTCAATCGTTGTGACAAACCCACTCTGATCATACTTGTAGACGACGTTGCAGTCAACACCGTCATTATTCATATCCCGCATCCAAGGCTCCAATGCCAAACAATCTCCATCATCATCCGACATCGGACCACTAATGGTGCGTCCCGCATATTGCGAATTTTCCCATTCTGTCCAAGATGATGGGTCTTCATCGAGTAAACCGTCACCATCGTTGTCCACAGAGTCAATACCTTCACTCATTGCATCGATGTAGAACAGCAAGACGATGACGACGAGGAGAGCGCCCACTGCGCCAACCGTCCATGTTGAGCGTTTCTTGCGATATTGTCGCATGGTGAACTCAGCGATCGCTGTCGCTTTGCGATCAAGCTTTGTCCACACCGTCTCGGAAAGGTTCCGCTTTGGAGGGCCTGGTGGAGGTGCTACAGGTTGCATCATGAGCGACCTCCAATCAAGTATCCCAACAGGGATTGCAAATTGTCATCTGGGTTTTCGATCGCGGTCACTTCAACACCTGATTCGACGATGAGGCCGGGCAAATCTTGGTGGACATCGGATAAGTTGTTGGTTTCGATAATCAATTCTTGGGGATTGGGGAAGCGGACACCATAGACAGAAGGATGCGGGAGTACGCTACGACCCAGATTGCGAGGGTCGGGCGTCCGCAAGAGAATTCGATGTGGGATGTGATCGAGTAATTCTCGAATCGAATGGAGGTTGCCTAGTGCCAAAAGGCGGCCATTGTGGAGAATGACAATTTGCTCGGTGATACGCTCAATTTCAGAGAGGATGTGGCTGGTGACTAGGATGGTTTTACCCATTGCACCCAGTTCTCGAATGACGTTCATTATCGTCGTACGAGCCAAAGGGTCGCAGCCTTGTAGGGGCTCATCGAGGACGATCAAATCTGGGTCATTGACCAAGGCATGTGCAATTTTGACTCGCTGCCTCATACCCTTGCTATACTTGCCAATCTCCTTGTTGCCAACGTCTGACAATCCAACGAAATTGAGTACGTGCTCAGCCCGCTCTTTGGCTTCATCCCGAGTCATCCCATGTAAACGGGCGAGGGTGGTGACGAAATCTAGGCCAGTCATCCAATCATACAACTTCTCGGACTCACTGACGTATCCGAGTCGATGATATGGTGCAGGATTCTTGAATGGGTCCGTTCCGAACAACCGGATTTGACCCTGGCTTGGTTGTAGGCGCCCAACGATGATTTTCAGGAGTGTTGATTTTCCAGCACCATTCATCCCAAGGACGCCAGTCACACCACCGCTAATAGCCAAACTGACATCATTCAATCCGATGACCTGTCCATACCACTTCGAAACATGATCGACCATGATCGCAGGTGCTTGTGGCACCTTCTGCCATTCTTGTTGTGTCTGACCTTCGCCCACTTGATTCAAATCAGGCATCATTCTCGAGTCACCTCCAATGAGTTCACTCGACTGATTAGGATATACAGTGATACACCATTCATCAGTAACAAGGATACGAAGGACCAAGCCGCTGGGAAATCATAGGTTGTGTTGAGTCCCATCATCCACTGCCCAACATGGGCCAAATTGTCATAGGG
>CALCEF010000003.1 GCA_937901365.1 uncultured euryarchaeote
CTCTTCAAGACGTTCATATGGGTACATCACTGTAACCGGGCGCTGGAAATGGGGGAACAGTTCAGTGGTTTCCCGATCTGGAGCATACGTTTGCTCGCCCAATGCAGCGTAGCGCTCGCGGTCAAATTCATCCATGCTGGACAATTTATCTTCGTCCCAGAGTTTGGTTTCTTGACCGTGGTATGCCTTACTGGTACCATGGGCTTGAAGGAACTTCCATCGACCGATAATCGGTAGTGTTCGCAGTGCAGCCTTGAGGGTAATCCACATTGGGCGGACGACGAGATTGCGGAAATTCGGAGTTGCATGCTTGTGATAGGCCATTTTTCTCACTCCCTGTGTTGGCCTGGGCTGGCCACGTCAACTGTCTGTACACTGAATGGTCGGGTTTGGGCTTCAAGTGCCTCTGGATCCTCATCAATCGAAAGTAGAATGAACAGCACAAGGCTGATTGAAGTCACCAAGATGGGAATTAGAATTGGCCACTCATCATTGATGCCATCATACACCCATAGGCGAAGAACTGTCGCGATGATGAGATTGACAAGGCTCAACGGAAGGAGCCAGCGCCAGCCGAATTCGAGAATCTGGTCTGTTCTTACACGATGTAGAGCTGCGCGGAACCATACAAAGAAGATGAACATGAACCAAGCCTTGAGGAAGACCCAGAGGATGTGAGGAACATAGTGGATGTATGGAATCGTATCTTCAAATGGTGCTTCCCAACCACCGAGGAAGAAGTGGGCAAATAGCAAACATGCCGCGTATGTGCGTAGATACTCTGAGGCGAACATTAGGCCCCATCGCATGCCACCATATTCTGTCCACCAACCTTCGACCAGTTCGGCCTCGGCCTCAGGCATATCGAAGGGAATACGCTCGACTTCGGCAACCATGACCACTAGGAACAGGACGCCCCCCAATGGTAGCAGGAAGATGTTCCAAACACCACTATCCGCCTGGAATTCAATGACCTCGATGAGATTGAATGATCCTGAGATGACAACTACACTGAGAACGGTGATTAGTAGAGGGATTTCGTACGCTGTAAGTTGTGCGGCCGAACGGATACCGCCCAGTAGCGTGTACTTGTTGTTGGAAGACCAACCCGCAAAGAAGACACCCAGTGGAGCAACGCTGAATACAGCCATCAAGAAGAGAATTGACATTTCTGAATTGTTTGAATAGAAATCGGGGCTCAACGGAATGAATGCAAAGCACATCACAGTGGTTGCAATGATGAGGAATGGTGCAATTTCAAACACAAATCGATCGGCTTTTTCGGGAACCATGTGCTCTTTGGTTAGGAATTTCATTCCATCGGCCAAATTCTGGAAGAATCCCGGAAGAAGCCACCATACACCATGGTATGAGCGGTTATTGACCCGGCTGACCGCCTCGAGTTCGTGATCGTTTCCGGCCATTTCATTGAGCAATTGGTGAACCATTCCAACGGGTGCGCCCGTACCAAATGGTAGTTGATTCCACCATTCACCTGCTGTCACACCATTTTCACCGACCCATAGACTTCGAAGAGATGTTCTCGCACCACGTCGATCCATAAATCGACCCAACAATTTGCGCTCCATCCAAAGAAGGACGAGGAGAGTGTTCATGATTCCACCAAATACAAGGACGCACATGATGAACTCCTGTAGGAATGTCGACACACTGTCGGTGTATTCCCAGTGGCGTGACATTCCGATTGTGTTCTCGGAAATGAAATCCGTAGCACTACGGACCCAATCACGTACGGGTAGAACATCGTCAGTTGCCATTTAGATCACCGGTCCGTTTCTCCAATACAAGGGTCAAATGAACCCATAATCGCTGGAATATCTGCAATTTTGTAACCAATCATGCATTTTGCAGCATAGGGGATTGTGATGAACATCGGACTTCGGATAGAAACGCGGTATGGGTGCTTTCCACGCTCTTCTCCACCACCTGCGAGATAGAACATCGATTCACCACGACTGTCCTCAAAGTGGTGGAATCCGGTTTGTCCTTCAGCCGCTCTGGCCGGTGCTTTGCCGATAATGGCTGGGTCACCGGATTGATAGTGCGTATCTGCACCACCAGGCATCTTGTCGAGGCCATCGAGAATCATCAAGGCGCTCTGCCTCATTTCTTCAACGCGGACTCGGTATCGATCGTAGCAATCACTGCCCTTAATCGAAGGGCGTTCGACCGATGGCTCCCAATCCAATTCGTCGTAAACCGAGTAGGGATGAGCCCAGCGCACATCGTAATTGTGCCCGGCCGCACGGACATTGGGTCCACTGACACCATGGTTGATCATTTCCTCAGCCTTGGCATAGCCCACACCTTGTGTCCGAACAAGGAAAATTGTACTCTCATCCAGAATCGCTTCGTATTCTTGGATTCGCTCAAGGAAGAGCTTGAGTTTGGCTCGGCACCGTAGTGCAAAACCGATTGGCAAATCGCGCTTGACTCCACCGACACGAGGGAAATTGTAGTGCATTCGGGAACCACCGAGTTCCTGTAACAAATCCATCATCATCTCTCGCTCACGTAGACACCAAACCATGCCGGTTAGATTACCGACGTCAGGACAGTATGCACCCAACCACATCAGGTGGCTGGCGATTCGCTGTAATTCGATGGCGACCATGCGAATGTATTCTGCTCGCTCGGGAACTTCAACCTCGAGAAGGTCTTCGGCTGCATAGATGTAGGCGTGTGACCAAGTATTGGCACTCGCGTAGCAGAGTCGATCACAATAGGTTGTGATTTGAGTGAAATCTCTCGCTTCGCAAATCTTCTCTACACCGCGATGAATGTAACCAAGATCTGGTTCTGTATCGACAACAGTTTCACCATCGACCTTGACTTTGAGTGTCCAAAGACCGTGTGTCATAGGGTGTTGTGGCCCCATGGAAATCCACATCTCTGCCATTACTTCACCCTCCCAGAATCTTCGGGCTTTCTTCCGAAGCCCTGTGGGTCGTCGTACATTTCATTGAAATCGTGATATCGCAACTTGTGCTGCTTTTGCAATGGATGATATCCAGTTGGAGAATCATGTGGAAGCAGGACACGACGCATTCCAACGTGGCCATCAAAATTGATGCCGACCAAATCCCAAGTTTCTTTCTCGTTCCAATCTGCTCCGACCCAAATATCTGCTACACTTGGAACGCTGGGTTCACGGGTATCTGGGATGGACATTGAGATTTCAAATTCCATTGGAATTGAGTTCCCAGACAAGGCATCAATGTCGACCTTGATCTCATGAACGCGCTTATCGACCACCGATGGGTTTGAAACACCTGTTCGGAGTAGATGTACAACTACTTGCCATGCCGCATCAGCCTTTTCTGGCCAGTGGATGCCGGTAATCATCGAACAGTAGTCAACCTGTTTCGATTTCTTCAGCCATAGTGCTAACTCGCGCCATTGGCTGGCTTCTACTTCAATGAAAACATAGGGGTTTTTGCGACGGCCACCGGTGTGATTGCGCACCTCAGCATTGACTGAATCTCCGAAATCTGCGATGTCCTTGACAATATCTTCCGCTGCGGAAAGAATCTGTTTCGCGCTGACTTCGTTACCCATGATATCTCCTCAGTCATCGGCGACAATGATCGGTGCGCCACGGGCTTCGGTCTCCCCACTCGGTACTGCACCGATGCGGATAATTTTCTCTCGCAACTTTCCAAAGCCATCGATGAGGGCTTCGGGTCGTGGCGGACAACCAGGAATGTAAACATCGACTGGGATGACTGTGTCGACTCCTTCGAGGATATTGTAAGACTGATAGTAAGGCCCTCCTGAAATGGCGCATTCACCCATGGCGATACACCACTTTGGTTCAGGCATCTGCTCCCACAAGCGAACGATGGGGTCGGCGAATTTCTTTGAAATCGGCCCATTGACCAACAATACGTCGCATTGGCGGGGACTGCTTCTGAATACGACGCCAAAACTCTCTGCATCAAACCGGGGAGCGCCTGCAGCTGCCATCTCAAGCGCGCAACACTTGATTCCAAGGTGAAGTGGGAACAATGATTTCCGCTGAGCCCAATTCAAAAATCGTCCTCCGAGCACACCGATGAAATCCTTCATTCGAGAGGCTTCGAGGGCTTTGTCATTGAGATCTCCAATCATGTCGAGAAGACCTCGGCTGCTGAACGTTGTGTAATTCTGTCCTTCGTCCATCATTTCACCTCAAATGTAGATTCGCCCTCGCTTTCTGAATACATACCAGACACCCAGGCCCATCAACCCCAAGAATACAGAGAGCGTTACCAAAGAACCCGTGGCTGCCTCAATCCCACCACTTGCACCTTCTGCGGCGGTGTGGTCCGCACTCATGGCCACGATTCCGCCGAATGCTAGGAACATGAAGGCGATATCGAATACGAGGAAGATAATCGCATACCAGTAGTACTGGAAATGGAAATCAATCATCGCGTCACCGACCGGATCTGCACCGCATTCGTATGTACTGAGGCGGCGAACATACAACGATTGGTCAGTTTCGTATCCCTTGAGCAAAAAACTACGGAGTTTTGTCGGATCATTTGGGTCGGGCATCGGCCTCAAAAAGCGCGAAAGAAGAAAGCCACCAAAGGGAAATCCAATGCCTACAAGGGTCATCAAAGCAAGCGAGAGATATGCTGCTGAGACAGAGGACATTGCGAAGCCTCAAGGGAACCCGTAGGGTTCCTTGAGCCGTTCGACTCAAAGAGGCATCATAAGCATATCCAGCGAGGCATCGGCTTAGAGTCGAGACTTACAGACCTATACTACGGCGACGGTTGCGCCAAATCGTCAACAAAATCATCACGATCAGGCCACCTAGAATCGACCACGTCACCGTATCCCATGTCTCTGCTGAGAGTCCGAATACACTGTCATCCAGAGTGGCCCTAACGGTGATATCCACCGGTTGAGCTGCGACCGGGGCACTCTCCGGTGTGACAATGAGTGTGAATTCAAATTCGTCCTCAACCATCATTTCCACAGGTGGCTTCACTCGAACACGGACCGTAGCAGATTCGCCCGGTCCAAGCAAGAAATCAGTTTGTTCAATGTCGATTGTCCAACCTCGCAATCCTTCGGTAGATGAAATCTCAATTTGCTCTTCGATGTTGCCGCTGTTCGTAATGGTCACAAGGAAGTCAGAGAAGTCTGGATGTGTTGTATTTTGGGTTGGACCACCTTCAATTTCAACATCGACGTCATGAACGGTTGCAATCGTAACCACGATGTCAACACACGATGGTTCTGCTGCATTACGCATGGATGCTGCACAAACACGAACGACGCCTGCTTCACCGTTCAGGCTTTGATCGGTGCCCATCACACTGAGGGTGATATTAGCATAGTATGGCACCGAATCATCTGGCATTGTGAATACACCAGGGGCCAATTCCTCAGCGCTGGAAGTGAGGGTTGTAGAAATGGTCGAATCCATTCCTTCGACTGTGAACAATGCCTGTTCGACATAAGGTGAGGTCCCGATGTCACTGAAGAGAAGTCCAACCGTTGTCTGCCCACCTGGTGGAAGGGTGACCGTCATGGAATCTGGTGCACCCTGTGGCTCTGCCAAAATCAGTTGCATCATGTAATCATAATTTGAGACTCGGGCAGTAACCGTCTTGGTAAACTCATTTGAGGGTGCGGAAACAATGTTGATTTTCATTTGAACCTGTAGATAATCGCCTTCATCCTCACTCTGAATCTGAACACGCAAATACACCTGCTGAGACGCGCCTGCGGTCAATGAAATCTGAGTGATTTCATTACCCGAATCATCCACGTAAATGGTATTCCATGAAGGGGATGCGCACGAACCAGGTTGGTTGGGATCACAGGCCCTCAATCTGAACGAATCTTGTACGTTGCCGTTGTTGTGTATGGTTAATGGAAAATCAATCGTCTGGTCGCTTCGACCTGTTTGATCATCTGACAGAACTGTTCCATCAACCTCATGGCGCTCGGCTACAGATACCTCAAGGGTGTCGGTATTCTCGACTGATGGGTCGCCACTGCTAGTGACGGTGAACGTGATTGTTACCGTATCGTCGGCAAGAGCATCGAGCGGCACAAATACATCGACTGTGATGCTCTGTTGGTTACCATTTTCGTGTTTACCCGGCAAAGATACGGTCGATTCACTCAGTGTGACCGTCCAGCCGCTTGGAACAGGGCTGTGACCAATTGCAAAAGAATCAGCTCCATTCCCTTGGTTGGTGATTGAAAGGCCTGTGTTTTGTGAGGTCCCAGGTTCAACGTTGTTCAGATAGTTAGAGGAGAGTGAGGCACTGCCACCGTATGACTGACCCACAGTAATGGACAATGTGTCCGAACAACGAGGGCTGTTTCCATCCAGAGCGCGAATCTCAATGGTGACTGTTTCACCGGCTGGAATACTGTCATCTGGAGTGACATCGAACGAGATCGTGGCCTCTCCATTTCCATTGTCATAGGGCAAATTGCGTTGACTGACCTCTGGTGTAACCCAGTTTGCTTTGGACCCAGATTTACCAAAGCCGACCGTCCAATCGCTGTTGCCAGCATTTGTGAGCATGAAACTCCCTGATTGTGAAGCCCCTGGTGCGATGGTCATCGAGGAAGGTGAGAGTGTTGCTTCACACTCGTGAAGCTCGGGTATGTTCAGTGTGACCGACAGGTTGTCCTGTGCCGCATCCGTTCCGGGAGGTGGCGCAGGAGCGGTCACCGTTGCTCGGGTGATGAAGCAATGAGAGCCCGCTTCTGTCTGCTCCCCATCGGGAACTTGGACCGTAACCGTGACCGTCTCTTCGTCGTCTGAATTTACTGTCACTTGAGCGGGATCAACCGATGCTTCCAAACCATCTGACCGGCAACTCGATGAATCATCCATTTCGATCGAAATGGTTTCCTGGGTTTGTCCTGTATTTTTGACGACTATTTCCCATTCTACTTCTTCGTCATCCCCATTGTAATTCTTGGTCGCTTGGTTGGTTGAAAGTTCAACGCCTTGGGCTGCATTACCTGAACCTTCACCCTTGGTAGTGGTCACAGTGACATCGGCTTGGGCTGGCGCTCCAGGTGTACCCGGTTCGGCAGGAGATGCCGTGGCAGAGACCGTTGTTTCACAATCATCCGCGGTTTGATCACTTGAGTCCTCGGTTACGTTTACTGTCAGTGTAACCTGCTCGTTTGAGTTCGGTGAAATGACACCTGATACCTGTTCAATTGTACTGCTGTAGCCCTGACATCCACCGGCCTCTTGACTCGTTGCCAATTGCACTGTGATGTCCTCGTCACCAGTGTTTCGAACCGTGATTGTGTATTCGGCTGGTGAACCGGGAGAGGCTTCTTTCGAAGGGGAATCTGATGTCAAAGAAACATCGGCTTCAGCAGCAGCGTAGGGACTCGCGATGACGAGTAAAAGTAGGGCGACTACGCTGAGGGTGCGGCCTCGCGCGGGTGTGCGCATGAGATGTCGACGGGACAACCCCCTCAAAAGGGCGCCTGCTTGACGGTTCAGGAACTTCCCTCCTCAACAAAGGTGTTTACATCGGCTTGGCAATTTCGGCAAATCACCAAAGAGGAGGCGCTGCAAACATACCCAGATTCGTGGTACCGAGCGCCACATCCAGGACATGCTCTGCGCTTACCCTCAATTGGTTTGTTGCAGCCCCAACAGACAACCCCTACTGCAGGTTTAGGTGCACTCACAGCAGTTTGGTTTGCAGCGAACGCTGCGGGTGAAGGTGGAGACCTTGAAGGAGGCGCATCGACGTTCCGCAGACGAACAATGAGCAACCCCGCAACGACGAGCCCGGCGACGATGAATACTAGCAAACCGACGACTGCCAATGTCGTACCCGTGCCGCCACCGGAACTACGCGATGGGTCTGCTGCAACATCAACGGTGGTAGCGTGAGTTGAACCAGGGATGTTTGAATTCTCAAATCCAACACCGATTGTAACCTCACCAGGAGTATTTGGAGTGATTTGAATACGGATGCTCTGTGATTCCCCAATAGCCAAATCGACAACGTCTGTTCCTTCTACATCAGCAGGACAATCACCGGGATGATCGATGATGAGGCGCTCTTGGATCACAGTGTTTCCAGTGTTGAGAATTTCAAGGTGGAACAGAGTGGATTTCCCTTCAATGGATTCGTCGATTGAAAGCGTAGTCCAAACTACACTCGGATTCGAGGCCACCGGAACCAATGCACTCGCAGAGCGTTCAATACCATCGGCATCGATGGTTAAACCGATTTCAGGTTGCCATCCAGCCATCGCAAAATTTGGTGCGATGATGATGCAATTAACCTCAGCAGAACCTCCTGCAGCAACCTCTCCAACGGGGTCACAGATTCCTTCCCAAGTCGAGTCTGGTAAGTCGATGTTCAAGTTAGGCGTCCAATCGGAACTGCCATCATTGAAAATGAGCCACCGTCCGACAAAACCCGGAGTCCCAACCGGAATTTCAGAGATGGATTCACCTTGTGAGTTGGTAAACCCGGTCAATGTCAGTACGGGTTTGGCTTCTTCGACAACGTCCAATTGGCCTTCCCATGTAATTCGATAACCGTCCTGTGTGGTTAGATGCAGCGTCAGTGGACCACCTACCGCCAAACCATTGCCTTCGAGACCCAGCATGTATGATGCTGACTCACCAGCAGGAATCGTGATTGAATTTGAACCCGCGATTACCGACCAACCGCCGGGTCGAGAATCGACATTGGGCATAAGGGTCAATTCGGTATTGCCTTGATTTGAAATCGTATACTGAAGATAGACTGTAGAATCAGGGCGAAGTACGCTTGGGGTCGACTCAAATTCGATAAATGCCGAATCATATTCGATGACCTCCATTGGAATCGTGTACGACCATGATTTGGTTGGATCCACTTGCGATGTTACGCGTAAAATTCCTTGATATGTCTGTCCAGCAGGAGGTGGTACTCCCAATTGAGGCGTGACGGTCATCTCGACGGTGCGAGCGCCATCCACGGGAATGGCCCCAGTTGAACCCGATGCCGCATCGATGGATGAACCCAAATTGTCGAGGCCGACCCACCAACCGATTGGTGATTCAATGAACAAATTGTAACCCTGTTGTCCATTTCCATTGTTTTGAACATCGATCTCAAACGCAGTAGGTGAAGCAGGGTGAATCTGCAATGTAGAGAATGGTGCTTGGAAAGATACCTCTGGTAAAATGGGTACACTGAGAGTCAAAGTCAGTGGGAATTCGATATCGTTGTCATCATCTCTAGCAGTCACGGTCAATTGGTAGAGGCCCGGGGCAGGGGATTCGTCATGAACAAGTGTAAAACCAACCGAGGCGGCTTCTGAACCATCCAGTTCAAAGCTGGTTTGGGTAAAAGATGTGAACCAGCCAGTCATCATTTGTCCATTGTTGATTCGCATCGCTGTCGATGCGCTAATCGAGGCATTGGTCGAGATTAGAGCTGTATTTCGAATCTGCAGTTGCCATTCTGTGCTGGTTTCGGTAGCTTGCTCGATTTCTAACACTGTTTCAGAGGTTGAAACACGTACACCCGGCGCGCTGACCGCAACGGGGATTTCAAACAGGTTGTTATCTTCATCAATCTCTTCTTCGAGATTATCCGGATCTATTCGAATCGTGATGCCCTGTGTGCCTTCGTTGATCGGAGTCCAATCCCATGTAACCCAACGAATCATTCCCGGGCCAATGTCAATCTCAACATCCCCGAGGTTTTGAGTGCCTGCAATGGCCTCTACACGCAGCCCGTCAGCACTGCCGCCACCTTGATTTTCAATTTGGATTGAAATCTGACAGACCTCATTGACCTGAGGGATTGCTGTCGACAATTGGAAGGAGGTTGGAATCGGTAAGGGGTCACTGCGCAAATCGTTGACACCAGCTCCACGCACTGCGAGCGCGAACGGTTGGTCGCTGCGTTGTCCACCGTGGGCAACATCCGTAATTTCAACGGTCCAAACACCAGAGGCTGCTTGGTCGATCAATACGACTTCGACGTTGTTTACATCATCTGCATCGCCGCCGGTCGTCGAACGACCATTGGCGAAATCATTACCCTTGTAGACAGTTCCATCTGGTGCGGTTATGACCATGTCCAGATTGTTTTGCAATTGAGTTGAAGCCCATGTGCTTCCCGGGTAATCAGACCAAGTTAGGACTGCCTTGAATGGTGTGTTCCCTCGACTGAGGTTGAACTGGTACTCACGTGTTTGACCACTGCGTATCGTATTTCGATCATCCACCCAAACACCCGTATCGGTTCCAGGGATCAAGGAATTGGCCAGATTGACACGGCCCCAGCCCTCATTCATGTTCGGAATATCGCGACTACCGGTATCCTCAGCGCCGAGAATTAGCATTCCTTTGATGAGGGCCCCTTGTGGCGATGGTCGACCTGCAACCTCCATCAGATATTCGCGGATTAGAACGGATGCTCCGGCAGCATTGGGGGCAGCCATTGAGGTTCCACTGTATTCCAAATACCATTGACTGGTCCATGTAGAACCGGATGTGTCACTTGCATCTTGGCTGCGGCAGGAACGAACCCATGAACCGGGTGCAGTGACATCAGGCTTGATTCGGCCATCATCGGTGGGTCCACGACTGCTCCCTTCCGACAATGTGCTTGGAGCTCCACCACCGCGATTGTGATGATTTCCAACCGCCACGATGTTCTTCGCGGTTGCCGGTGGTGTAATCGTATCTGAATCAGGACCATCGTTGCCAGCGGAGACTAGAACCAACATGCCATTGTAGGACCAAAATTGATCATACTGGCTGGTGCGACTGTCCGCATCTTCACTACTCGTCGTGTATTCTCCGTAGTATCCAGATGTTCCCCATGAATTCGTGTGGATGTATGAATTGCCTTCGTAGGCCTTGCGAACAAGGGTGTCCATACTGACACCTCCGAAATTCCCAGAACTGTCATCCTCCATCGCTTGGAAACGGAGTGTAGCTTGTGGAGCAACGCCAGCATACCCGCCTCGGCTGCCATTCCCAAGTACTGTACAAGCCACGTGTGTTCCGTGGCCTGAATGTTGATCCTCAGTTGATGAATCTCCCCAAATCACTGATTCTACATGCTGAATTCGGCCATCGAAATCGCCGTGATCACGATCGATTCCAGAATCGGCTACGGTTACGCTATGGCCGCTACCATTCAGTCCAACAACAAAGTAATTCGATACATCATCGGCCCGCATGTGTCCGATTGCAACGTTGTTGTCAATACTGAACACGGGCTCAAGACTGAGCCAAGAAAGGGCGGGTTCTGCGGCAACAGTAGCAATGTCGTCCAGTGAAAGTATTCCATGATGCCTGCCGGTGTCAATGGGGCGATGAGATGTGAGGTAGGTCGCTGCAGTGCTGTCTAGGTCCCCCATCAGGCCAGGCAGTCGGACATGGTCCAGTGGAGTTCCCAGATCTGCAAGCCTCCAACCTGACAATTGCACCGATGTTGCTGGGGTGGAAGAGAGGGATAGTTCAGATGCTTCAGAGAGCAGTTCGCTCACGTGACGGTCGACCATGAATGCCAATGGCAATGGATGAATGGATGCAACTTCTGGAAGTGCTGAGGCGGCCGCAATGGATTGTGGGTGACCCTGAATCAGGAATCCCGAGGGTGGAATGTGAGCTCGAACTTCAATGCCTGGTAAATCGGTGAGAGCAACCCGCCCTTGCCACAACCCCACATCTCCTTCGATGAGAATGAGAGCGATGTCGGCTCGGATTTCGGTCAATACTTCTGGGACCTCGACTTCGGATTGCAGTCCATCGACTGTGAACAATCCGATGTGGGTGTCAGCGGTCGTTTCACGAATCTTCTCCTCACCATCCCAACTTGCGGATGGATGAGCGCTACCGATGCTGTCCGGATCTGGTGTGATTACGATACGCTCTATACCGGTTGTACCCTCTTCAATCGTTTCAGCAATCGGTTCTATTGGAGGCGCGAAAGGAGCCGCGCTAGACAGCAATAGAACAGCGAGAATACAGAGAACTGTTCGATGTCGCATGCGGCTCCCTAACGGTGGGGGTTGCCGAGACCGCTTTCTATCTTCCCTGCTCATGACGACACCTATGGTGTCGTTCAGAACCACTGACGCTCTGCATCGAGGGTGTGAGTTTCAAAGGTGTAATCCCCAACTTCAATGATCCAAGACTGCTTGGCTACCGCGCCATCATAATTCTCGTAATCGAGTGTGATTTCGATGATATACAACTCCCAAATGGACTCACCAGTGATGACCAATTCGAGATCGTCACCAGCAATCGAGGTATGTGCCAGCAACGATACAGGACCAAATTGTGTTGAATTCAGAACTTCACCGTCTTGATTTGAAAAGGATGCATCGACCTCTACATTGGCGATTGGGCGACTTCCAAAGTTGTGAACTTGAATCAATACCACGTGACCTGGGCCACCTTGCTTGTAGACGACTTCAACATCGACAGCGTCCCTTGGAACAACCCAGAAACCGAGGGCAAAGACACTGAACATTAGTGCGGCCATGAATACCGATGCGAGTACGACGCGAGTCGGTGTGACGAGGCCGACGACATCCTGAGCACGAGCGTAGGCCTGTTCGGCCAATTCCCTTTGCTCATCTGTGGGTTCAAAATCGTCTTTGATGATTTTTTTCTTCATCCGCTTGATTCGATCCGTAAGGCTGATTTTTCCGTCATCAGCAGCCTCCAAGTCAGGATTTTCCGGGTCACCAACTAGGGTGTACATGCCTTCGATTTCTTCATCTTTCTTCGCCATGTTTTCACCCCGTCAGTGTGGCCACTCCCGTGACGATTGCTGTGGTCAATGGTTCGGGCAATAGATAGTGCGTAGTTTGCCCTTTGAAGCCCATCAAATTGAGGATAGAGAGGTCGGATGCAAGTCCGTTGACACCGACGGTTGTACCTGTCGGTACACCGCCTGTGATCTGTGCGTCAATCAAGACGGCGCGGCCATCAAATGAGGTGTCTCCGATTTCGACCGTGGCTCTTGCGTTGGCAATAATTCGGCCGCCACGAACATCCTCGATTTTGAAAATTGGATAGGGGCCGATGTTGTTGAATTGGATGGTGGCGCTTTTGAGATTCTCACCTGCGGCTTCGAGTTGTTCAAGCCAAACTCCTGGTTGGGCAGGCACATCGTTCTGACGCAAATAGAGTCGTTCGATTCCAGCACCGCTGCTGGTGACCCTCAACCCAAAGTCCGATGTGGGTTCGATACTCATGTGACTGGCAAGATTTTCGGCCAAAAGTAGACTATCTCCACGTGCTTCTATCGCGCGTCCAGCTGTTGAAATGAAGAGATCCATCCCGGGGCCCGATGATGAGAATACCAAAGTTGACATTCCTTGGAATGAAACTGGTTTTGTGATGTCGAATACATCAGACGGTGCCGTGGAGAGATTCATTTGTCTAGGCAATTCATGCAAGAACACAGTCGCGGGCCACCATTTTCCTACAGTGAATCTGTTCATCTGAAGCATCAATGAATCAATGGACAGTCCTGTTCCGGTGTCCTCGGCTTCCATCCCAACTGAAACCATCGAACCTAGGGATGCTGTCATGTCAAGTTGTTCAGGTATACCTTGCAAGAGCAATTCGTATCGTGTTGATTGGGTTCGATCGAGTAATGTCGCATGGATTGCATCTAATGACGTGCTCATCTGATAATTGCTGAACACAGACAATTGTGGCACGACTGGACGATAATCGGTGGTGATTTGGGTTTCAACCTTCAAATTCGTAGATTGCCCGGGCTCAAATCCGAGTAGCATCAAATGTAAATCTCGGCCATTGTAATTGTTGACTTCAACCATGAATTCAGGGTTTGCCGGTAGCCATCCATCCAATTCAATATCGATATCCCAACGATCTGTAACGCTGAGATTTTGGTAATCGATTGAGAGGTCGATTGTCGGGGCTAAACCGGGCAACCAAACTCGTGAATGGAAGGCGGTGTGATTGTCTTCGGCAAGATCGGCTTCTACAGATATACCGTGCAACCATTCGGGCTCCTCAAGTGCCATCCGCCCTTGTTGGGCATCGACGATAAGGTCGAACTCTTGATCTGCGTTGAGTTCGATACCGAATGAAAAGTCTGAGCGTTGATCATCGATAGCACCGCCGGTGACACTTGTTACCAATTCGCCGAGCATTCCATTGACACTCTGTCCGAAATCAGTGAATCCTGCGAGGAAGAAGGCGATTCCCGCCAATCCCTCATCTGTCGTAAATTGGGGGACTTCAAGGGCGCTGGCTTCCCCAACACCACCCTGTGGAACCTCAAATGCGAGATTTGAGGGAAGGGGGTCGACCAGAACATGTGCTGTCAAACCATCAGCAGGTGACTCATGAGTTGTCTGGTCAACAATGACCGCTTGGAATGGAGAATCTCCCGGTCCGACAAGGAATCCTGTACCTCGGCCAGCTTCACCTGCGACACCAGGCATTTCAGCACCGAGGAAACCAACCTCAGTAATTCCGTGTACACGCGCTGAAAGTGTAGCCTCGCTCAAATCTTGATTCTGCATGAACAAGAAATGATCACCATCCATGGTCTTGGGATCGGTCGCGTTGGATATCATGAGTGATAGCGAACCGATTGGAGTTTCAGAAATCCAAGATACGTCATCACCGATGGCCATCGAAAAGTTCCCTGGTAGGATATCGATGTCCAACACTTGGCGTTGAATGCCTTCACGCCCTGCATATACGATTTCAGCGATGTCGCGATCTGAAGAGAATGTCAGTTGACTCTCTGATACACTAATGTCGAGAGATGCAGGGTGATCAGAAAGGTGTACATATTGGAAATCGCTGTTTGGAATGTCGATGTTTCCAAACTCATCGTCTTCGTGTTCAAGGAACAATACTCGAAGTGGATCACCTCCGATTGCTCCCATCGAAATTTGTTGCGATTGGGCATCGGCATCATCGATGATGTGTAGAGAATGTAGCCCTTCGTGGTGTAAACTCATGGCGATGGGTACCAATTTGTCCACTTGGCCGTGACGACCCTGAACGACGGTTGTAGTCTTGTCATCGGCTAATATCAGATGTGGACCATAGGCAACCGGAATGTCGGTAGAGCCCATCACCAATTGCAAGACGCCGATCGGCATCGGTTGGCGACCGACTTCGAAATCTGTTAGCATCTCAAGATGAATTGCAGTACCTTGGGTCGCACTGCCGGTGCTACCGCTAATCACGTCGACCAAAGCATTGGGAATGCTGTTGACGATGTTCGAAATATCGACGAAAATATCGACGACTGCAAGAATGGTTACATCGAGAATTCTTGACAAAATATCGAGGCTGTCGTCGAGTGTCCCCACCTCTTGTTCCTCACTTCCTCCGAGCCAGAAATCACCGTAAAGCAGGAGGCCTGTTGGCAAATCCTCAGCATACATTCGGGTCTTGCGGTGATCGGTTTCTACACCTTCACGTTGGAACCATGAAACATAATCCAGAGCTGTCAGCGACTGTGTTGAGCGAAGAAGCACCAGTGTATTGGGTGGGTTCTGTGGGTCGATTGGCAGTGTTGGGTCGTTGACGTTAGGGGACGAATCTCGAGTGAAATTCTTGATTCCTAATATGAGAGAAAGGCGACTGGGGATTTGACCTGGAAGTTCCGGGTTGGATGCGCTGCCAAGCATCTGGAAACAGCGCTCAATTTCAGTGGGTGTCATGGTCCCAGAAGGCATGCCTCGAAGCCATGCCAATGTTTCGGTAACGTTTCCATATGGCTCCGATGCACTCTCTCTGTAAGCGCTTCTATTCTCATGGAAATGAAGCCAGAGATCGGCTCGCTCATCCGCATAATATTCGATTGAGGTCAGACCATCTTCACCAACCGTTCCAGAACCTGTCGGGAGAACATTATCCGTTCGTATGGTTAAATCGACAATCGATGGTAAGTGATAACTGGTCGAGGTAGGGTGTACGCCGACTTCAAGGTAGGACAATTCCCAGATGTCTCGCTGGTTGTTATCTTCAGGTGAGAAGTGCCCATACCCAAATCCGACTCCGATTCTACAATCATGATCCCATGATGAGTTGAGATGGTATGCGGGTTGGTAATGTCCTGGACATTGGGTTTGCCCATCGTTGTCGATTTGAATTGAAATTGGGGCTGAAAGAGCGGCAATTGTAATGCCTGTGTCATCCACATTCGGAGTACCTGAAGAAAAGCCTGAGGCGAGGAGAACCAAGGCGGTAATAACCTCGGAGCCGGCGGCGGACAAATCGAACCAAAATCGCTCAAATCCGACCTGCAAGGCCCAATCTGAAGGAGGGATGGTGAAATGGGAATCGATGAGCCAGACGTAAGATTCACCGGATGCGGTTGGATTGATTCCATAGGCGAAGGGTTTGAGCAGTGAGACCTCAAGTGATTCCATTACACTCCAAATTTGATCTGATGGGTTGATGACCTCGACGCGATATTCGATTGAAGGTTCAAGCCACAATTGTGTTGGTGGACTCCCGAGTAGGCCCCAACCTTCACCGGGTGTGAGGTCAAAACCAATCGTCAGCCCCACTCGAATATCCGGGTTTTCCACCGTGGTCGTACTGGGATCATCATCTCCATCGATGTCAATCTCATGCATCAATGGGTCTTGGCTGAATAAACTCAGAAGCGATGATGAAAAGGGAACGACGGTGAATTTCTCGTGGTGAGGGCCGTTGTTCTGGGCTTGATATTCCGACCAGATGACATAATCTGTCAAATTGACCAACGTCCCCCAAATGGTGTCAACCAATCCAGGGGGTGCATCTTCACCCAGCAGAATATCGATTGGTTCAGGATGTTCAACACCTTCGGGACTCGACGATTCCACACTTAACCCATCGAGAGCTGTTTCAATATGCGTCAGTGGATCCTGTGAACCGATTGAACGCACACCGTTGCGAACTGGGGCAAGCGCGTTCTCTGCTTGAAGTTCAATTTGGTCGCTGTCCAACATCAAATCACGAGTGTTTAGAACATCATGCAATTCAGCAATTATTCCGAAATCTTCGGCATTGACTTGAGCAGCCTGTACCGCCATGAATGGGCTCAACAGGGGGAGAACAAGGACGAGAACAAGTGCCAAACTGGTTCGGTCCCGAGCGCGAGGCGCTGCCAGAATCAGACGCGTGCTATCCCCCATGATGGTATACACTGCCACTTGCTCCGTCTAAAGGGTCTCCGACCCTTGTGCGCGAGGGATGGGGGTTCCAAAGGCGGTTCTCAACGCCGAATTGTGCTTCTCAATCCGCATTTTGGGCAGTCGATTTGTGCTTGATCGATTCCAACCGGCATATCCACTGCATAATGCTGCCCACAGTCTCCACATGTTCCGACAACCTCCGTGGTTTGTTCAGTAGGCGTTGTAGGGGCTTCAACAACGGTTTCTGGCTCCGGTTTCGGAGTGGTTTCAACCGGTGCCTGTTGAGATGGTTGATTCAACACTGTGGGCATCTCGATTCCACTCGACAGAACTCTTGAGCGGTCATCAGATGATTTCGGTGTTTGAGGTTCTGGTTTTGGTTCCGGTTTCACCACAGGCTCAGGTTCTTCTTCTGGGTCTGCAAATGCTGAGAGAAGCGCGTTGTCATCGACACCACTTGAACGGGCGGCGGTAGAGGGTTGTTGTGAACCATAGCTGGTTCCAACTCCCGCGATTTCGGCCATCTCATTGCCACCACCACGTTGGAATCCACTGGATGCTCCTCGATTTTGGAACATCTGCAATTGCTCTTCGTGATCTGGTTGGCGAGAGGCTTGCTCTTCCTCTGCTGCCCTGCGAGCGGCTTCCTCTGCCATCAATTCCTGATGAGCGCTCCGCTGCCTCATCGATCTGAACAGGAATATACCACCAAAGATTGCGGCGAGAGCAAGCAAAATTGCGCCGCCACCGTAGATGTAAGTCATGGTCGCCGACTTTTCGACGGCTTGTTCCTCGACGTATACATTCAACTCACGAGTGGAGGTGATCCCCTGTTCATTGGTCACGGTGCAGGTGATTGCATAATCGCCACCTTTGGCAAACGTCCATGTTACCAAATCACCAGAAGCCTCGGCGTCGTTCTTGGTATCGCCATCCATGTCGATGTCGACAGAGCGGTCAAAATCCCAGGACCATGACAGAGTTGGCGATTCAGGGTCGCTCGCATTGAGGCGCCATGAGTATTCTTCACCAGCCATGACCTCGGTTGGCCCAGTGATGAAATCTAGAATGGGAGATGTTCGATCTTGGATTGTGACGTTGATTGTTTGTGATGCGGTAAGGCCACCTTCGTCTTGAACACGCAGGGTCACCGTGTGAACCCCTTCGGCAGAGAAACTGTAAGTGAACGTATTTCCGGTTCCGCTGTCCACTTGTGCGGTAAGACCATCTGCAATCCATTCTTCCTTCACAATACCCCAATTGTCCGATGATGAACTGGTCAATGTGAACGATTCATCGAATCCTCGAACCAAATTGTTACCACCATTGATGATGGGTGTTGGTGCTGTTTGGTCTTCAACACTGAATGAGATTGTCGAAAGATCGATTCTCCCATCTACACCATTCGCTCTCAACGAGACATCGTAGGTTCCATTTCCATCAAATCGAACCTGAGCCCAACTGCCAGTCTCTTCGAATGTTCCATCGTTGTTCAAATCCCACTCAAAGGCACTAGAATCTACTTGATTTGAGAGATTAGGCGTGCTGTTTGCGGATAGGGTTACGAGTTCGTCGACGTCGACCATCGCAGCTGCATCACTAGTGATTGTAGCCTCAAGGACCGGCAATAGCGTGACGATGACTGTGAAACGGGCCTCCTCGGTACCATCACCGCCACCATTTGGTCCGAGCTCATTGTCCGCGTAGAGATAGAGAGGTTGGTTTGCATGCGCAGCATCAACTGTCCAGACCACGCTGTCCTCAGATGTCACCTGCAAAAGGTCGGCACCTGTGACTCTGAATTCTGGAGGATTGCCCTCAAGATAACTAGCGCGCTGATTTTCGGTTAGAATGAATAAATCTGGATTGCCAGTGAGTGGAATCGCACTGATTGAGACCTGTGTGCCCTCATCGAGAATCAAGTCGTTCTCATCGATGAGTTTCGTGTGACTGTTGATGTCAAGGTTGACCAGAGCGTCGTGCATTGTCCAATAACTCTGAGTTGGGAAGGATATATCCAGACTAACCTGGAGAGCACTACCACCTTGAGCACCTTGATCATCATCTCCAGGATGATCCAGATTGTCGAGAACAACATACCAATTCTTGTCATCCTCATCGGTGGGAACTGTCCAATGCCAACGGGCGGAACCCACCATGTCTTCAAACACGGTCTCTTCTGCCCAATATACCGGTGAACGATATGATTGATCGTTTGCATAGGCTTGCAATGCAGCGTTTCTGAACACCAGGAAATCAAAGTTTACATCGCCTGTTACTTCGAATTCGACGATGGTCCCTTGAGCCAAAATCCCAAGAGAAATTTGCCGACAGTCCTGATCAGCGATGATGATTGGGTCGGGAATTGAACTCATGTCAATGGTCTCGCAAACTGTTGCCCGCCCCTCGCTTGAGGAGGCCAGTGGGAACGATGACATGACCAGAAGGGTCACGAGGAAGAACACCACGCGTCCGCGTCGCATATCGACCGCTCGATTCAATCACCTTTGAAGGTCGCCCATGACAGTGTATCACAGATTCTTCTTGTTCCAACCGTTTTCGACACGCACATGATGGACAACGTCCCCATTTGCATCGATTCCAAACCAGTCGCCATCCAATGTCGCAGCCACACCTCCGGAGAAGTGCTCTCGCGCTTCACTGACCAATGGAGAAAGATGGTCAATTCGACTTGAATAATGTGTCAAGGCCAATGCCGATGCCTTGCAGGTTGTCGCGTGTCGAGCAGCATCTGCTGCGGTAGAATGGTAATACTGTGTGGCTTTTTCCTGTTTGTCCGCCAAGAAGGTCGCTTCATGGAGCAAGAGTTGAGGTGAACTCGGCAGGTGATCCGCATTGAAACCGATGGGACCGTGTGCAGTATCTCCACTGACCATGATGCTACAACCGGGGCGGGGTTCTCCACGGAAACTCGCCGCCGAGAAATCTTGGCCATCAATCGTCAAATCCTTGCCCTCAGCAAGTTGTCCAATCTGGGCCTCCGTAAGCCCCAGTTCCAAAGCTCGTTCGCGATCGAATCGGCCTTGCTTCCGATTGGTCTCAAAATGATAACCACAGGAAGGGACACCATGGTGGGTTGGAACGATGGTTACAGTGACCCCTTCAAGAGGTTGGATTGGAGATTTGAATGGTGTGTCATCATCGATGGGAATGAGCACCCAGTCAATCGAATATGATGAGGCTTCATCCTTGGTACCGATGGATTGCCATTGTGAAAAAAGGATGGCCAAATCCGTGGGCGAAATACCAGTTTCTTCAGGAGGTGTTTCTCCAGGGTGCTGAGTCGCCCACTCAATCGCTTCACGCGTGGTAGGGCCCATGACCACCATGTCGTTTCGACGGCCATCAAGGTCCAGTGTTTGCAACAATGGCAACAATCCCCAGGTGTGATCTAGATGACCATGCGTGAGGAATATCGCGCGTATACGCGAGATACGTGTGCGATTTTCAAGGCCGCTCGATTTGAGAGCACGATTGTGATCCATCATCCGCTTTTGCATACCCTCTCCACAATCGATGAGGGCCAAGCCACCGGGTGTATTCAGTACTGAACCTGAGACTGAACGACCATGGGCGAAACGAGCGCTCGACGTGCCCAGCACGTGTAACTCAAACATTGGATCTCCTCGCGAATCAACAGAACGACACCCGCTTTCGCAGGCGGCGCCCCAACATTTCGGGGAAACCCATCCCATTTCAAGGGTTCACTGGTTCTCGAGGAATGGGTGTAGGTGGAAACCATCGCAATAAGATGACGTCTTCGACCGCCCTAATCCAGCGCCAAGGAATGGCGACATGGATACGGTCTTCCACCAATTCAGCAGGTGGGTTGGTGACGAACAAATGCGTGCAGGTCCAATCGTCTGAATCGACGACCATGTCGTGAACTGTACCGAGGAAACGACCATTTGGCAGAATGACCGGCATACCGCGAAGTTCGGATGCGACTGCTTCGCCCATCGAAATGTGGTGAGACGGGGGTGTCCATCAACCTTGGGCCTGAAATCGGGCTTACTTGCCGCGATTCAGGTTGGCCTTGAGTGAAGGGCGGAGCTTTTCGGCGCCCTTGCCCTTGTTGTGTAGACCGCGACCGCGCTTTCCGGCGCTGGTCTTGCCGCGGTGTGCGCGGCCAGTGTGGCGGTTCTCAGCAACCCAACCGAGTTGCTTGTCGTTCTGAATCGAAGGATGACTTGGATCGATGAGGATGCATTCGTAGAACTTGTTCTTTCCATCTTCGCCAACCCAATACGAGTTGAGAACTTCCATGTTCGGGAATTTGCGTGCAACGCGCTCCTCAGCGATACGCTGAATGCTCTTGGCCATCGTAATCTTGCGCATACCCATCTTGCTCGGCTTGCGCTTCATGTTGATCTTGGACTTTCGAAGTCCACCACGGCGAACTCGGGTTCGAACCATGACGACTCCTTGCTTGGCTTTGTATCCCATTCGGCGGGCTGCGTCCAAGCGTGTTGGGCGCTCGATTCGGTTGATGACCGGCTCACGGCGCCACTCTGCCATGCGGTCACGGCGGAAGTCGTGAGACATGGCATCCTTGGGTCTCTTCCAAGTATCTCGGACTGCGTGATGTAGTGAACGAGCCATGGTAGTCACCCTTTGGAGCGTTCCGCCGACCTGCTCCCCCTATATGAGCGTCCCGCTAAATGGAAAACCCTCCCATAGGGAGGAATTAACACTCTAAGCCTTGATACAAAGCAAAATTCCAGCCAATCCGGCACCAAAGAAGCCCCAACCAGCCATGTTTGAATGTGCAGAGATCGAAACTCCCAACTCGTCAACCGTTCCAATGACTGAGCAAATGAAGAAGGTGGCGAAGAAAATTAGGTGAATGATACCAACAACAAGTGTATGCTTCTTGAAGGCCAGCAATGCAGTCGAAACCGCAGCGAGTAAGAGGTATACAATTGGTGAAAACATCAACA
>CALCEF010000004.1 GCA_937901365.1 uncultured euryarchaeote
TGGGATGTATTGCCCACAGACCAAAGGACAGATGGGTTGACCTGTAAGGCACCTGATGGTTCGATGATTGCCCTTCGATTCGATTGGCCTTCGACTGAAACTGGGAATCACTATCTCGAGGTGGAGAGCCGAGAAAACAGGGAGAGTTCTTGGAAGGCATCCGGGTTTGGAATCGCCCAGAAAAAGGCCCAATATTGGGCTGTTGTCAACCATGAAGATGTATTCATTGCCGATGTCAACAAGTTGGCCCGCCTGCTCAAAAAACAACGACGAGAATTGGAAGATCATGTCTCAAGACGGAATCTCGACAGTCGGGACAAGCGGATGTATGCTAGAGGATATCTTCTGCCATTGGATGACCTCGAATCCTGTTGCTCTGTCATTTGCCCTAGCCCGGTTAGAGCCCCAGACAACTGACGTCAATCCTCCACAGTCCTCAAATGCCGAGGCGGACAGCGTAGAATGTGCCAGAACGGATTCACAATTTCGGAGCTGGTCCAGCCGTTCTTCCGTTGTCTGTGGTGCAAGCCGTGGGCGATGCACTGCCCAATCTGATGGACTCCGGATTTGGGCTATGTGAAATCAGCCATCGTAGTGGCACATTCCAAAGTGTGGTCGACAGTGCGATGGAGCGTGTTCGCAGGGTGCTTTCTGTGCCCGATGATTACACAGTCTTGTTCCTCCAAGGAGGGGCATCTCTACAATTCTACATGACCGCTCTAAACATCCTGAAGGATGGTGAAAAGGCCGATTACTTGGTGACAGGAGGGTGGGCCAAAAAGGCGCTCAAAGAAGCGGGTAGAGTAGGTGACGCAACCGCGATTTGGGACGATTCGGAGAACGGCTTCAAATCGGTCCCAGCCAATGGCGATTATACGGTGAGAGAAGACGCAGTATATGTCCACTATACGTCGAATAACACACTGTATGGCACCCAATATCACCACCTGCCAGACAGTGGAGGAAAACCGCTCATTCTCGATGCGAGTTCAGATATCGCTGGAGTTCCAATCGATGTCAGCGCGCACGAAATCATCTATGCTGGCGCACAGAAGAATTTGGGTCCCAGCGGAGTCACATTGGTGATTCTCTCACCTTGGGCGATGGAGCGATGTGGAGCGGATTTGCCCACCATGTTGGATTACAATGTCCACGCCTCCAAAGGTTCCCTATTCAACACACCCAATACATTCGGAATTTTCGTGTTGGATCAAGTGTTCAAATGGTTGGAAGACAACGGAGGATTGGAAGGATCCATCGCACGGAATCGTGCCAAGGCGAATCTGCTCTACCAAGAATTGGACCGCTCCAACTTCTGGGCACCGCATGCAGAAATGGATTCACGTTCGGTGATGAATGTCACATGGAGGCTTTCCAATCCCGACCTTGAACCTGTATTCTTGGAAGAAGCAGAGAGTGCTGGCTTGGGCGGACTCAAGGGGCATCGAAGTGTCGGCGGTATCAGAGCCAGTTTGTACAATGGTTGCCCATTGGAAAGCGTGATCGCATTGGTCGCCTTCATGCAAGATTTCGAGTCCCGACATGCCTGATTCGTGCTTTTTCGCAACGAAGGCATGAAGTGAGTGAAGTTTGGCCCCGGAATCATGGTGGTCATCGGTATTGCGATGTTGCAGGGCGCTCGCCATGCCCATATCGATGCCATTCAACGGGCTGCCAAAGAGTTGGCAATGGAAATCGAAGTTGTCGAATTGCGCACTGCTGAAGATTTGCAACAGCAAACCATCGATGCCCTATTGCTACCTGGTGGAGAGAGTACAGTGATGCGTTTACGCGGTAATGATCAGACCAGTCGCCTGTTGCCTGCATTGTTTGCATGGATGAGGGAAAATGATTCACGCCCGGTACTGGCAACCTGTGCAGGAGCCATCTTACTCGCCGACCCACAAGATGGGGGTGAGCCATTGGTCGATGCAGATATCGATCGGAACGCCTACGGTGGACAAGCGGATTCATTTGAGTCGGAACTGGATTGTGGATTCCCTGGTATTTTCATCCGCGCTCCACGCTTCGGTGATGTCCGAGATGAGGTCGAGTGCACATTGTCTGGAGAAATCGTGGGGGTGCGACGCGGAAATCGAATCGCTCTGACATTTCACCCTGAGTTGGGCAATGATTCACGCTACCATCGTATGTTATTGGAGGCATGCGCTTGATTGAATTGCCTTCAATCGATGAAGCCGAGGGCTGTATCCAATGTCAAATGGGTAGTAAGCTCGTGTTGTTCGTGACCGGGCACTGTCACTGGATGTGTGATTACTGCCCGCTTTCTGAGAATCGTCGTGAAATCGATTTCATGTATGCCAATGAGAGGCGTGTCGATATTGATGATTGGGGTGCTGTTCTTGAAGAAGGACGGGCGATGAATGCGACTGGAACAGGGATTACCGGTGGAGACCCGATGATGGCTGCAGAACGCAGTATGGAGGCCTGTCGCCAACTAAAGAAAGAGTTTGGAGAAACCCACCACATCCACCTGTATACCAGTATCCCGTTCAAACCAGAGGTCGCGCAAGAGTTGGCAGATGCTGGCCTGGATGAGATTCGTTTTCATCTACTCAATCTCGAATATGAGCGCTATGTTCCAACGATGCAGGCTTGTCGTGACGCAGGAATCTATGTTGGCATTGAATTGCCATGTGAACCCGATCAAGAAGAACGACTTCACGAATTGATTGAAGAGATGCGGGATGGACCGGCACTCTTCCTCAACCTGAACGAATTGGAAATTACGGTGGGCAACTTCGACAATATGGAAGTCAGAGGGTTCAACCTGTCAGATGAGATTACTGCCGGTGCAGAAGGTTCTGGTGAACTGGCTAGGACTCTACATGCAAAAGTCACTCCAGATTATGGATTCATGGTCAAATATTGCACAGCATCGTACAAAGATTCGGGCCAACTTCGTCGTCGGTTCCTACGACGTGGAGAACATACCATCTCTCCCCACGAACAGTTGACTGAGGATGGGACGATTGTATTCGGAGCCATTTGGTGTTCTGACGAAGATGCCAATAATTGGATTGAAGAAATCAAAGAACAAACCGACATCCCTGAACAATTTATTTTCCACGACAGCAACTTGAGCCGACTCGAAATCCCTCTGATGTTGGCAGAACAAATCGCCGATGTGGTCGACGCTCCTGTTGCGATGGTCGAGATTCACCCTACACACGAGCGATTGGAAGTGGGTGTCGTCTGGCTGAACGATGTGCGCCCGCAATGATGTTGTCGTCGGATTCAAGAATGATTGCCGCTCCGCAGGACTCAATGTCTGAGGACGAAGTCTCTGAAGAGGTCGATGAGGAAGAGGCACCAGTGGATGAAGTGGTGGAACCGACGCTCGAGGAACAACTCGCTGAGGCCATCGCTCGTGCTGAGAAGGCCGAAGCCGAAATCACCTACAAGGAAGCAGACATCGTCAACATTCGAAAGCGGAATGCAACAGATCGAGCGGAATTGTTGAAATTTTCCGGATTCAATCTATCCGGGCGCATCCTACCTGTACTCGACAGTCTGGACAAGGCACTTGAGGCAGCTGAAGATGGACCTCTCGCAGATGGTGTCCGACTCACACGAGACAATCTGCTTGAAGTTCTCAAGGGGGAAGGGCTGACACAAATTGAGGTCGGAGCAGAATTCGACCCCAATACCATGGAAGCGCTGTCAACCCTCCCTGCCTCCGATGAATACCCTGATGGAACCATCATCGATACACTGGAGTCAGGATGGATGTACAAAGATCGAGTCCTTCGTCCTGCCCGAGTCGTCGTCTCCAAGGAGTGAGATCATGGAGCGTAGAAGGTGGTTATTGATACCACCTGCAATTTGGATTTCATGCCTATTCTTGATTCAAATATTGGGTAGCCTTGCAGCACCTGAATCATCGAAAATGCCCTCTCAGTGTCCCGAAGGAAGTCGAAATTGTGCGCAGACAATGGTGGTGCTTGATGGGTCACCTGAAGCGGTTTACTCAGCAGCAATGGATTGGATTGAATCACAGAACAGGGTCACAGTCATCGAAGAAAGTGAAAGCACATCACATACCGTCTTTCGAACAAAATGGATGATGTTCCCGGATGATTTCTACATAGAATCGGGATGCACTGCAAACCAAACATGGATTCAGATTCATTCAGAATCGCGACTGGGGATCGGAGACATGGGTGTCAATCAGAATCGAATTGATGCTCTATTGGATCATTTATCAGCGATTGAATTTGAGAACAGTAACTGCTAACCTACAGGTTCTCCACCTGTACCCATATGGAACAATCTTCGCTGCCAACCATTGTCGAAAATGAGGCGGACGACCGGCTCTGGCATGTTGACACTCAATGCTGCAATTGCCGCCTCTTCCTCCATCACGGTGGATAGCATTTGCATGGTGGCGCGTATGCGCCATCCCTGCCAATCTCCACGATTTATCAAATCACTCTCAACTACAAACCAATCTGCTGCTCTATAGAGTTCTGAAGTGCCCTCATCAGTAGTGAAAATCATGCCGGGTGGCCCATGGAATTTCTCGGCATGACGAACATAATTTGGTGGATCTCCTAGATCAGGCACATGAACAATTTCAGCATCATATCCATCCAACCAAACCCGAATCATTTGCTCTCTCTCTTCTGCACTCCAAGGGTTGTCCAAGGATTGCTCTGCTTGGGAGGAACCGATGCAAATACGAAGGGGTAAATCCGAATCATCAACACCCAGGAACGACATTGCAGCACTAATCATCGAAGCGTGACCATTGTGAAAGGGTTGGAATCGACCAAGAACAATCAGAGCAGGTTCCATATTCAGGCCTCCGGCAATCCATGTTCAAGCAAATGGCCCAAGTTCCATTCCCCTTGGCCCCAACGTGTCGCATCGGTCCAGTCTCGACCAACCATCAAGAATAACTCCGGTATTTGCGCCGTCTGTAGAGTGCGGTGCAAGATATCTGCTGTCGATTGATGTGCTTCCATGGTTGGCAATATTCGAGCATCTTGCTTTGGATCGAGTGTTTCACCCATGTCTTCTCGCTGTGCCATCCACGACATGACAACCGATTCAGCATATTCGCTTGGTTCCGAAGTCGATACTGAATTCAAAGCGTCCATCCAAGTCCTGTCGTCATACAGTTCATCGATATCTGCAATGGTGCGATTTAGGAGGACATCAAGATACAACATGGCTCTGCCCTCCCAGCATCTGAAAGAACCAGGGCTGGCCAATTCTGAAAGATGTCGCAGCCCATCAGCTGCGACCTCATCATCCAGTTGTGACAAATCGGCTAGGAAGCCATCCTCGGTCCAATCGACCGGTTGCGCATCATACCAATCGAGGAATTCAGCCTCAGCATCGATATCGAAGGCACGTTGTAGTGATGGAATTTCATCGGGGCGACGATCGCGAAACTCACCCTTGGAAATGGCGATTGCCAATTGTTCTCCCGGAACACCACATAGGCCTCGGAAAACGGCGGCATCAACCAGTCTGGCGACAAGGTCGACAGATGCCATGCAACCACGTCGGTGGCGGACACCCATCAATGCTCGCCCAAGTCAATTCTTGCACATCGGGTTGAAGAACCCGGGCCCGACCCATAGGGTCGGGCGAGCCACAAGGAGGTGATGCGTTGGCGACGATTAAAGAGCAGATTGCTGAAATTCAAGCAGAGATCGATAAGACTCAGAAAAACAAGGCTACAATGCACCATATCGGGAAACTCAAAGCCAAAATCGCCGCACTGAAACGTAAGATTGAGGCCCAAGAAGCACATGCAAAAAGCAGTGGGCCCGCGTCTGGATTTGAAGTCAAAAAATCAGGAGATGCCACAGTTGCGTTGGTCGGTTTCCCATCTGTGGGTAAGTCGACACTCATCGCAAGATTGACCGGGCAAGACTCGGAAGTTGGAGCATACGCATTCACCACACTGACCTGTATCCCTGGTTTGATGGAGCACCGGGGCGCTAAAATCCAGATTCTGGATTTGCCCGGTTTGATTCCCGGAGCTGCAGAAGGAAAGGGTCGAGGGAAGGAAATCCTTGGTGTTATTCGCTCCTGTGATATGGTACTCTATGTCGTAGACCCCTTCCAAGAGTCGCACTTCAACGTACTCAACCGAGAACTCGAGATTAGTGGGATGAGATTGAACGAAGAACGACCGCCGGTTTTTGTGAAACGTACTGACAGAGGCGGAATTATTGTCCGCTCAACATGTGAACAAACTCACTTGGAACAGGAAGAAGTTCAGGACATCGTTCGCTCTTTCGGAATTGTCAGTGCACACGTCACAATGCGAATTGATGCGACCGCAGATCATCTGGTTGACACTATGGCTGCAAACAGAGTATACTCCAAGGCAGTAGTGGTTGTAAACAAAATGGATATTGCTAGTCAGGAAGACCTTACTCGGACCACTGATATGCTTCCTGAAGACTGGCCGGTCATGCCAATTTCAGCATACACAGGACAGGGTGTAGAGGAAATGAAGGATTTCCTATACGACAATCTAGGCTTCATGTCGATCTTTTTGAAACCTCAAGGACAAGAGGCTGATTTGGTCGAACCTCTGATTGTCAAAGACACCTCAACTGTGGAAGATGTGTGCAATACTTTGCACAGAGATTTTGTTCGCAAATTCCGTTATGCCAGAGTCAAAGGGCCATCTGCCAAATTCGATTGGCAACGAGTTGGGTTGGCGCACCAACTGAAGGATGGAGATTTGCTTTCAGTGATTATCAAGCGATAACATAGGGGTTCATCTCCGAAGGAGATGTTGATAGGGGCGAGCACCATCGCAGGTTCCCCGGTGACAACATGGAACGCTATCATCCAAGAGCGGGCCTTTGGTGCATCGTTGTTGCATTTCCCACATGGATTGTCTACCTGCTCAATGGAATGCTGGGTTTCTTCCCTGCGGTTATTTTTGCAGACGGGGGGGTCGGACAGAAGTTCCATTTCTGGCTGTTTTTGAAGGACCGATTCTTCGGAGGTTCACCCGATCCTGTTTGGTCTGAAGCTGGTGTGATGACTTCGCAAGAGTGGTTGCTTCTTGCACTGGCATTGCCATCTACCATTGGTGCGCTCTACTGCTTGAGGCGGCGCCCCGAATTTGGGGCAATTGAACGGAAGAGCGAGGTCGATGAGCGAGAATCGCTTGAGATGGGTGCCATCAATTTCGTATCCACAGGTGGAGGAGATGCACACACACAATCCATTGTTGAATCTGTAATCGGTCAAGAACAGGTTCTCGACCAAAATGTCGTCTCTGCTGCTTTGGGAGAGATGGGTGTAATCGCGGCTGCCAACGCTGCAGAAGCGGAGGCACAGCAAGACGAAGTTGAGGCTGAGACGATTCTGGACAGTCGATACACGACTACCGTACAGGATGATGATGTTCTCGATATGATTTCTGCTTACGTAGAAGATGATGGGGTTACTGAAGAAGAAACTGAAGAATCAGATGTTCCAGATACAGAAGATGATGACATCGAATGGGGTGTTTGGAATCCTGATGAAGATACTGAACAAGAACCCATTTCGGAGTTAGAGGAACCCGATTCAGAATCCAAACGTGAATTACCAGAGATTCCAGAAATATTCCGTGAACCTGTCGTTGATTCACCCGATCCTCTCGTGGTGCCATCCATGCCAGAAATCCCGACCGTTCAGGCACCCAGTTCGAATATTGGTGACCGGATTAGTTCAATCGCAACACAGGCCGCAGATGCTACTGTGAATGTCACAAAGGAGGTTGTTAGCGCAACTGTGACTGGAGCCAAAGAAGTGGTTTCAATGGCTGCAGGCATCACCGAGAAGGTGGTGGAAAAGGTCCGTCAAAAATCAACCAAGGGCGTCATGCCAGTAAGGCCACCTGGACTTCCGCCGATGGCTGAATGGGATGCCTACCAAGGAGCTTGGACACTCATGGGGAGACCCGTGCATGTCGCTGCACAACCGGAGCCTGAAACACCAGCGCCTGCTTGGGCAAGTTCAGAAACAGAGCCTGTCGAAACAGTGTCTGAAATCAACACTGAACTAAATGTCGAAACTGGTGGGCGCAGGAATACACCGTTCATCCCTGAATTGCCGTGATCGAGGTCGACATGATGTCCGAACGATTGGATCTTGAGCACCTCATGGACGCGCCAAGAATACGCTTGTTTCGTCGATTTGGTGAACATCTTAGAACCAGGGTCAGAGGACTTGCAATTCTGTTCACATTCGGATTCATTATCGGTTACCCATTGGCAGGCATTGCCCTTGAATGGATGATTGATCAAACCAGCATGATTCCAGATGATACGACAATCATCGTGCTACAACCATTGGAGTTGGTCTTGCTGCGATTGCAGGTGGCAGGATACTTAGGGATTGCATTGGTTGTCATGGCTTTGATTTGGGATGCTGCACGGTTGGCAGGAAATGCAAACCTCCCTGAAGAAGTTGAGTTGCCGTCGCTTCCAAAGGGTGCACTTTTCCGTGGCATCTTCGCTCTCTCGATTTCCATCGGTTTGGCCGTATTGGGACTGATTTACGCTTGGGATGTTCTAATCCCATTCTTGCTAGAATATCTGCAGGATGACGCCGCTTCCGCTGGCCTCGAATCCACCTGGCATCTACAGGCTTGGATTGGATTCCTCCTATCTCTCGCTCTAGGCAGCGCTCTTGCCTTCCAAGTCCCTCTAGCTGTTCTAGTAGTGCTTAGGGGTGGTTTGGTCGAGCGAGAAATGCTGACACATTATCGTCGCCACCTGTGGTTTACCAGCATCGTGGTCGGCGCCATGTTGTCTCCACCCGACCCGCTATCGCTAGCACTCATCGCAGCGCCGATGATCGTGCTGTTTGAGGTCGCGCTGCTCATCGATGCAATCATTCCTCAGAAGAACTGAGGCCTCTTACGCGAGCGTCATATTCGTTTGCAACTGCAATGCCGTCTTCGACATCGACCCATTTCATCATCACAGTTCCAGAGATAATCAGTATAGCCAAACTTGCGATGGCGACGCGGCTATCATACATCACTGAAAGTGTAGTGTAGACCATCGGACCCATGAACGCTGCAACCTTGCCAAAGAAGCCGAAGAAACCGAAGAATTCGGTACTCCTTGTCTCGGGAACCATTTGACCGAACAGGCTGCGTGCGAGGCCCTGACTTCCACCCATCAACACACCAGCGAGGCAACCGAGCATGAGCCATTGCCAGAATACTGCCATGTTCAACGGTGCCCAAACGTAAGTACGGACTGTTTCTGGGATGAAATCGAGCTTGCCATCGCCAAGGCTTGTCGGATGGTGGATTCCAACCATGGTGGATTTGTCAAGGCTGCCACCCTCTACTGAAATACTGTATCGTGTGTCTTCGCTTGCAGCCATGAATGCACTCATATTCTCTGCGTCAGCAGAACCATTGGCACCTTCTTCGAAGTCGTTATTATTGCAATCGGTACAGAAGGGAAGGATGTGGTCCCAATCGTCTTTGAATTCTTGATCATCATCACCCATGCCCACCAAATCCAATGAACGGACAGTAATGACGTAGGTATCTTCATCCCATTCGGCTTGGAAATCATATTCATCATGGTTTTCAAGCTCAAGTGGGGCGAACGACATTGCGCCGACAATCATCACGCACCACATGACCAAGGAGAATGTTAGCGCCCCCTTCGTCGACCATCGGCCTGCGAGCCAAGTGAAGAAGAAGGCCGCTGGGAAAGCAACGAATTGGATGATTAAAATGGTCAGAATGAGTTCACCCATCGTCAATCCGAGCACAGCGATTCCAAATGCACCCGCCAGTGAAGTAACACTGTTGATGCCGTCAATAAACAAGAAGTAGGCGAACATGTAGATGAATAGTGTCTTGAAATTTCTCCATTCAGAAAGAGTATTGACCACTTCTGAAATACCCATTTTTGTAGCATCTTTCAATGTTAGATCCTCAATTTCGTTCTCAATTTCAGGTTCAGCAACATAGGCGAACGTGTACCAAGCGAATCCGAACCACCAAATTCCCGAAGATGCAATGGCCACTTGAGTAGCCCATAGGGCGAAATCGGTTGAGAATAACAAACCGAGATGGACAACCAAGAGAAGACCACCACCGAGATACCCGTAGGCATATGCTTTGTTTGAAATGGCATCCATCTCATCGTCCTCACCTTGGTAAGGCAGCAATGCGTTGTAGAATACTCCAGCAGCATTCAATCCAATATTCGCAAGAAGGAACATGATGAAAATCCACACCCATTGAAAAGAAATCTCAAACATGGGTGCCAATGCAATGAGGAATACAGAACCGGCACCAAGCCAAGTCATCCATTTCAATGCGACCATTTTGATACGTTTCCGATCCGCAATCACTCCAATGGAAGGGCTGACAATTGCAACCATCAGTGTCCCCAAAGTCACTGCCAGAGACCAAGCCGCATCAGAGGTCATCTCCATTCCAATAACGGTTCCAGTCAATCCGTTTGCTTCGAGAAACAATGCCGCAAACCAAGCGGGAAGAATCGCTGTTGTTACGCTTGTTTCAAAGGCTGATTTTCCCCAATCATACATGCAGTAGCCAAAGATAGACTTGCGCTTCTCCCCTGTCATGAAACACGAACCAGAACGGGCGGTGTTTAGGCTTGGTGCAGGGTGATGCTTGAATACGGGCATCAATAA
>CALCEF010000005.1 GCA_937901365.1 uncultured euryarchaeote
AAAAAGCGCTCAATTCGGGATGCTACGAGCCTGGGGAGTGCTAGGCAACTCCTTCGGGCTTTGCACATTATCGAATTCATCGAAGAGATGATTGGAAACCAAAAATCGTCGACTTTGCGTGAAATGTACTATATCTCAGAGGCTTGGGGTCATGGCAAATTCGGTTCTCAAAATGAAAGCAACAATCTTGCTGAAGATCTCGAAATTGTCACCAAGTGTTTGCGTGAAGATTTCAAGCTCCGGCCTGAAGAAGATGGAGCAAGAATGATTGGAAATCTAACACTGAATGAGCGTAATCGTCGCGGAGAGTGGATGCGGATTAATGCACGTGATGATGTTGGCGACTCCGGCTATGGGGTACCGTACAATGTGGAATCCGAGAAGATTGAATTGGTTGAACACGATATTGATTTCATCATGGCAATCGAGACTGGTGGTATGTTTGATCGCCTTGTGGAAAACGGATTTGACGAGGATTTCCGATGTGGATTGCTCCATTTGAAGGGGCAGCCCGCTCGTTCAACACGACGAATTATGAAGCGAATGAATGAGGAGTGGGATTTGCCCATTATTGTCTTCCTCGACGGTGATCCGTGGTCATTCCGAATCTTTGCAAGTATTGCTTATGGTGCGATTAAGACTGCACATATCTCTGAATATCTCGCGACACCTTCGGCTCAATATTTGGGTATCACTGCAGATGATATTGAAGCGTACGATTTGCCAAGCGACAAACTCTCGAGCAAGGATGTTGAAGCATTGAAAGCTGAATTGAGTGATCCAAGATTCGCTGATGGATGGTGGCAAGAGCAAATTCAAATGATGCTTTCATTGGACAAAAAGGCTGAACAGCAATCTCTGGCAAAATATGGTTTGGATTTCGTTACAGATACATATCTACCAGAAAAGTTGGCTGAAATTGGCCTTGGCCGTTGAGCATAACTGAGATGAACGTTAACGATGAGGCGAAGTTGTGAGCCAAAGCGTGTGGCCGAAGCGATTGTTGATTGCTGGCGCGATTATACTGGGTGTATCCATCGCCGTCTTGGTATCGATATGGCCCGCATGGATGGCCGCTCTGGATCCTGATGAAAATCATCTTGTCAAATTGGATGGTGGCGAGAATGAGACTGTCAATCTCAGCAAAGATAGTTCTTACATCATGTTTAGATTAGAGAATGGGGCACACAACTGCACGATTATCGAAGATGCAACAGGAACAGAAGTCACAATCGGTTCCCCAAGTTGGATGCAATCTGATCGAGAAGGGATTGATGGCGAGTGGTATTATGCAGTAGGGACATTCATTCCTGATGAAAGTGGCACGCACGATATACAGAATAATGGCGAAGAAGGGGATGTGTTGTGGGTTATTGATGAAATGAATCTCGCCAACAATTCTGATTCAGTATATATCACCGGTGGCTGCCTTGGGGTCATCCTTGGTGGGTGCCTCTTACCAATTGCCTTTGGTCTGTGGATGGGGGGTCGAAAAAATTCAGCCAAGGCTGGCCTCGTAATGAAAACAGCAAATGGTGTGATGATTCCAATTGCGCCAACAGAAGAGGGGGTTCAGCAACGCATTCCAACCACTGATGAAGTTTGGAGAAGTGTGCATGGTGGAGAAGTACTCGATTTGACGATTCAACAGCAGCCTCGTGAAAACGAAATCCCAGCACCTTTCGCTGATCGGCCTGATCGAGTAGGTGACATGGTGCGGGTCGTCGATGAGATTGAAACTGTTGAGGAATCGGTGGTGCAATCTGTCGAAGATGATGGGGAAAGTACCGAACGTAGTTGGAAGTCGTGGGACGAGGGGTGAACCAGACGAGGATTCATAGGGGTCCTATGGCTAGTTAACACCGGGTTGTGAAGTGGTCACGGATTTCGATACTGCGCTTTCTATTCTAGAAAATCGCACGCGGCGGTCCATTTTGGAGCATCTTGTCCGTGAGGCGCATTATCCTCTTCAACTCGCAGAATTACTCGATGTTTCACAGCAGGCGATTATGAAACATCTGAAAGTTCTCGAAGATGCTGGTTTTGTCGTGAGTGAAAAGGTCCCCAGTGAGAAAGGAGGGCCTCCTAAGAGAATCTATGCAATTACACAATCATTCTCACTCCGACTTGATTTGGGGCCCGATCTTTTTCGGGCTGAACACCGTCAGTTACCATCTGGTGGCCCCACTCGACTTTCAAACAGATTGCCAGAAGATGTGTTGGGGGTTGCAGAACGTGTGGGGACTCGTCGTAGATTGCCCATGGCTGAAGCATTGGGGATGCTTTCAGAATTGAACGATGAATTAGATCGACTCGATGCTGAACGAGATGCGTTAATTGCTCTACATCAACAAATCAAACAGAAGGCTAGCCGGGTTGTCGATGATACCTTCGATGTTTACGAAGAACGGCAATTGGCACATGTTCTACTTGAAGCGCCAAGGCGCCCTGTCGATTTGGATCAATTCTGCGCAGGAATGCAGATTCAGCCTCAACGTGCAGAAGAGATGATGGATACATTGCGTGGTGTGATGATGCGCCAACTTGGAGCTGAAACGGGTACAATCATCGCAGCGAACGACGATCGATTGCTGCCTTGGTGGTTAGCCAAGACTGATTCGTAGTTGAATCGCAATCAGAATCGCATCTCGTCATCAATGGATATCATGCTCGACTGAGCATCGACGCGAGCAAGTGCTTCACGCCGGCGTCCAATCATGACCATTCCAGCCACAGCCATCAATGCAATGGTGAGTAGCAAGATCATCGTTGGAACCGACCAAGATCCTGCGGCTTCCATGGCAACATCAATCCAACCATTTTCACTCGAAAGTTGTCCGAGATCCTTGCGGTTGTTGGCCTCATTGGCTTCGATGATGAGGTTGCCTGGGTCGACGATGACTACAACATCGTGGTTACCAGCGGTGACTGGGTAAAGTAGTGTAATCTC
>CALCEF010000006.1 GCA_937901365.1 uncultured euryarchaeote
CACCTTCATCCACGAGGTGTACAGTGCAGCCGGTGACTGTTGCACCATCGGCTAGGGCATCGCGGTGAGCGTGTGCACCAGGATATTTTGGCAAAAGAGAAGGATGGATATTGAGTAAACGACCCTGCCATTGTCGAACAAATAATGGTGATAAGATTCGCATGTAACCTGACAAAATCACCGCTTCGATCCCGTGTTCTTCCAATACTGCCATGATGTTGATTTCGTGGGCTTCTCGCCTTTCACTCACATCAGAAATCGATTTGTCCAATTCGATTGTCACAGTGTCGACATCGTGTGCTTTGGCCTTATCCAAACCGGATACATTTGCTACATTTGATACGACGAGAGTGGTTTCATGTAAGCAAGGTTTGGATTCTTGGTGGCGTAACAAGGCTTCCATGCCTGAGCCTGAGCCTGAAATGAATACAGCGAGGCGTAGGGGGTTTTCCACGGTCGCTTCGCGCATCTTCCTCGCCTCTCTCCGGCTGTGGCAAATGGTGCTGCCTGAAGAGGTTGGCCCTTGCATGCGAAGGGTGATATGGGGCATGGTGAGGGCGGAACATGGCCGAACGATTGGAGTCGATTGACGCAATCGTAGAGCAATATTGTGTGGCCAGTCACCCGGCAAAGAGTCGCCTCTATACCGGATTGGGATTCTTATTCGTAATTTTTGCGATTATCGGGATTTGGGTACCTGGCTGGCCTACTGTGTCCTGGGCTGTTCCGGCGGCTTTCCTGTTCTCGTATTCGAGCGAATCTATGTTCCGTTGGACGTTGACAAATCGGTATTTCGGTGCGGCGATGTTTGAGTATTATGCAACTGGGAAAACAATTCCAAAACATGCAAAATATGGAGTCATGGCAATGATCACGTTGATGACATTGATTTCGACAACTTTTGTTTGGTATATCTCGACCCTTGGTGATGGAGAGGTCATGGACCCATCAACATGGAATGGGGCTGATCCCGGCTATGGAGCTGTGACAATTATTGTGGCCGGACTGATTGGGGTTTGGTGGCTCTATGCCAAAGTCAAAACCCGTGAATAAACCTCCATACGGTTCGGTATATTCAAAGCAGGTTGCATTTTCAACGGCGCCATGAACGAGTTTCTAATCACATTGGAAGATAGGCCCGGTTCCATGGCAGAATGCTGTGAAGCCATTGGAGATGCTGGAATCAACATTATTGCTGGTGCTGGACTTGCGAGTTCATCCGCAATGGCAGCAATTGTCACAGATGATGCGGGTGGAACAACCGCTGCCCTCGAATCATTAGGTGTCACATTCTCTATGCGAGAATTGAATACAGCAACTCTTCGACATGAGCCCGGTTCACTGGGGGCATTCACACGTGGGTTGGCTGAGAATGGCATCAACCTGCAATCGATTTACATCATGAGTACCGATGGAGATGATGTTCTCGTCGGATATTCCACCGAATAATGCTCGAAGTTATCGACGCTTGCCACGCGGATGGCGACGTTTCCCTGTTGGGCGACCGCCTCGAGGATTAGCGCCACGCTTTGTTCGACGATCATCTTGTCGCCGGCTGGATTTTTTGTGGAATCTGGCGCGTCTAGCATCGCGCTTGGGTCTGCGTGGCTTGTCCTTCTGGGGTGGTGGTATGTATTCAACATCATACTTGGGAAGTTGATTGAAATCGGGTGGGCAGAATTTTACGAAGATGCCTACATCTTTCTGGATGTTGCTACACATCTTCTTTTGCGGATTCTGAACTAGAGATATGACCGAACCGGTGGAGCCGGCGCGTGCGGTTCTTCCACTGCGGTGTTTGTACGCCTTTCCATTTTCAGGAGGATCGTAGTGGATGACACAATTGATTCCTTCAACGTCGATGCCGCGCGCAGCGACGTCTGTCGCAATCAGAGCAATACAACGACCGCTGGTGAATTTCGACATGGCTTTATCTCGTTGTTTTTGATCTAAACCGCCATGTAAAATCGCAACTCCAATACCCTCTTCAATCAATTCTTTCCCAACCCTGTCAGCGCCTTTACGGGTTCGACAAAAGACGACAGAGCGTCCACATTTTCGAATCGCTTCAGCGGCGATACCTGGTTTCATTGAGCTCTTCATGAGCCAGAAGAAGTGTTCCATGCTATCCATGCTGACCTCTTTTGGCCCAACTTCAATGGTCACTGGATTGTGCAGGTAATTCTCTACCAAATCACTCACTTCATCGTCCAGAGTTGCGCTGAATAGAACTGTTTGACGATTTGGGGCGCAGCGATCCAATATGTCACAAACAGGCTCCATGAATCCCATATCGGCCATGCGATCGGCCTCATCGATGACGACTGCACCAACGTCTTCCAGACTGAGGGCGCCGTGATCGAGCAGATCGAGAAGGCGCCCTGGGCATGCGACTATGATGTCAACACCGTTTGAAAGCGCCTTTCGTTGTCGGCCGTATGGTACGCCACCATAGATTGCTAAGACTTCCAAATCGAAGGTTTCTGCAAGTGGAGTCAAGACCTTGCAAATTTGTTCAGCCAACTCTCTGGTTGGTGACAGTATGAGGGCGGTTGGAAATTCTGGATCTGCGCGAGGAGTTCTAGAGATTAATGGTAGACCGAAAGCCAATGTTTTACCCGAACCGGTTGGAGCACGACAACAGATATCGTTGCCAAGCATCGAATCTGGGATCGATTCTCTTTGGACCTCGAAGGGTTCTGTTATTCCTTGTTCCTCAAGGGTACGAACTAGCGCCGGGTCAACGCCCAAATCAAAGAAACTGACGTCCATACCTCAGTTCCCCACCTTGTCCGCGCGCGCCGGGCTACTTGAAGGGGGCAGTGGCAACGCGGAACGTGACTACAATTGGGTCGTCAAACCGATACTACCGAACCCGCATCAAAAGTTTAGATAATATTCCCGCAAAAGGAAGGCTCCAGAATGCCCCTCCTAAAGCGGCAAAGAAAGGAATCGATATCCAATAAGATGTCTCGCTAAGAGATGGGCCGCCCATGACTGGGCCAAATACTGCTGTAATTGATGTGAGGAAGCCTATTGGAATGAGTATTTTGAGACTCACTTCGGTCCTTCCAAACTGTTTCATGATTTTGTTTACGGTCACAGCTGAAAGTGATGCCAATAGCAAAAAGCCGCCAAAGAGACCTGCAAAGGAACCTGGATCGATTTGGGCGATGACAAATACAACAATGATGAAAATCGCAACTAACATTCCTGTACAGGCACCTGAAATCAATATGTGTGGGCGTTCCATTACAACCACTAATGCCTGAATAATCGTGTACCGGTGAACAACATCGTCATTCCATATTCATCGGCGGCATCAATGACTTCCTGATCGCGAATGCTTCCACCAGGTTGGACGACTGCAGCGATTCCCATATCGTGACTGGTGTCTATTCCATCGCGGAACGGGAAGAATGCGTCCGAGACCATCATCGCACCATTGGCGCGTTTGCCTGCACGGCGGGCGGCGATACGGACCGCTTCGACGCGGCTGGTTTGGCCCGGACCGATACCAACTGTTGCAAATCCAGTGTCTGTAGGTTGAATGAAAATTACACAATTGCTCTTGACTTGTGCACAAACGGCAACGCCGAATCGTGCAAGATCAACTTGTGACGGATCTGCTTCAGCTTTCGTAACGCAACGCACTTCGGACCAGTCAATGATCGGTGCGCCTTCGGTTTGTGCCAGCCACCCCCCATCTATTTGGCGAAATTGGGTTTGCATATCCAAAGATGTCATGTTTTCTAGGGTCAACATTCTACGATTCTTTTTCTCGGAGAGAATTTCCAATGCGCCCTCTTCGTATCCGGGGGCGATGATGCATTCTACGAAATGTGCACCAATCTGTTGAGCTGTTTTCTTGGTGACAGGGGTATTGAATGCAATCACACAACCAAATGCGGATTCTGGGTCGCTGGCCAAAGCGTCATCCCATGCTGCGACTTGGTTTGTAGAAATCGCAACTCCACAGGCATTCGTGTGTTTGATGATGACACAGCAGTGTGGCCATTTCGCCCATTCGGGTCCAATGTGTGAACGACAAAAACGGAGGGCTGCGTCGAGATCAAGGTAATTGTTGAACGAGAGGGCTTTACCTCCATGCTGTTCAGCAGCAGCGAGTCCGTTTGGTGCTTCGCCAGCGGTGTTTCCAGGATAAAATGCCGCGGGTTGATGTGGGTTTTCACCATAACGAAGAAGGGTGCGTTGACCGCCGGAAATGAGGAGTTTTTCGGGTAAGATTTGTTCGGCTTCATCTGTCAATGATTCAAGGCGGTTTGCAAGGGTGTTTGCCAAGGCTACATCATATGCTGCTGTTCGTTGATATGCGGTTAATGCCAAGCGTTGTCGAGTACCCATGTTCACAGTATTCGGGTCGCCATTAGCCTCCTGTAGAGACTCGAGGAGGTCGCCATAGTCATCCGGATCGGTGACGATGAGGACGTCGGAATGTGATTTTGCAGAGGCGCGCACTAGAGTTGGTCCCCCGATATCGATCATCTCGATGAGATCTGCTTCACTCACAGGTGGTTCCTGAGCCGCGACCTCCTCAAACGGATAGAGGTTTACCGCCACCAAATCAATTCGAGGGTAGCCCAATTCTTCGAGGGTTGCCATGTCATCTGGATTGGTGCCGCGCGCGAGAATGGCTGCATGTATTGCTGGATGCAGAGTTTTCACCCTCCCGTCGAAAACTTCGGGGTGGCCTGTTACATCGGTGACGTCGATGACGTCGAGTCCGTTTTCACGTAGCAAGCGTGCTGTGCCTCCAGTGGACAAGATCTGCCAACCCATTGCGGTGAGAGCGGTCGCAAAGGCGGTGACACCCGTTTTGTCATATACAGAAATGAGAGCCCTTGGCGCATTATCGCCTGTTTTGCCCGGCACCGAAGTGGTGAGGGTTGGCTGGTTACGGTCAACCATCTGTGGAACCCGTTAGGCAGCGAATGTATGACCGCCTTTGAACCCGATGGTGTGTCAATCGCCACGTGCAGAGACGACTTGATCGATTCTCAACATGCTTGCACAAGTCTCTGTTGCGGAGTTAATCGCTGATTCCAAACAAGCCGCGGCTTCTTTTGCACCGGTCGGCCCAACCTTCCCATCAGCGGTTATTCCAGCACCTGATTGGCCGTTTCTATGGGCGGCACGCAACTCTAGAATGCGATCTAATGCGTCTGTTCCAGCATTGAGTGCGAGCGTTGTTGGAATGATTTCTAGGGCCCTAGCGAACGCTTCCATCGCCAATCGATTGCGACCGGCTTCATGCTCTGCTGCCTCTCGAATCGATAGCGCACAAGCCATGTGAACAGCGCCACCTCCATCGACCAAGCGATCGGTTCGCATGGCCAACCCGGTTGATCTGAGTGCATCGTGGATTGCGCGAATGGCTTCCTCTGCTGCGAGGCTGTTTGCTCCACCCACTTCACAGGTAACGACTTTTGGTTCAGGGCACGATTCTAGTCGAATCATATCCTCAACTTGATCCGTAGCGGCTCTGCGCTCAGCAACCATTCGTCCTGCTTGACCGATATCTTCAGATGAGATGTCTGCAAGATGTTCGATAATCCTAGAACCTGTGGCCAATGATGCGTTTCGCAATTCGCGATCATCGAACTCTCCAGCTACGAAGCAACCTGAACGCATCAAACGATGTAGTAGACCCTTGTCGACGGTGCCTGAGCAAAGGAAAACATTGGCGCCCGAGGCGATGAGTGTTTCAGTTAGTGTGTCTCTTGTCGCTTCTTCGGCTGCTAAGAAAGCGTCCAGTTGAGCGGTTTCCTCGATTTCAATTTCAGCGTCACGGATTTGTTTCCGGGGTGCGATATCCCCGTTGATTGTGGCGACCTTTGCATCGTCGATGTTGGATGGTAATGAATCCAATAACACTCGGCGACGAACAACAATTCCATTGAGGAGTTTAGAGTCTGAAAGGCTCCCTGTGTTGGTTTTGTGCATGGTGATTGAATCGGGATCTCCATCAACAGTTTCCAAGGCCCGAACAATCATTTCTGATAGGGTGGGGGCGGCCCCCTCAGCTCCTTTTCCTGTCAATGAGGTCAAGGCGACCTCTTGGAGGGTCGTTGCAGTGCAGGCAACCGCTTGTTTGGAAATCGTATCTTGTGCAATTGCATTCGCTTGATTGTATCCTTCAATCACCGTCAAAGGATGGAGGCCTTTCTGCAAAAGTCGTCCGGCTTCAAGCAAAAGTTCGGAGCTCAGAAGGAGGGTTCCAGTGACACCGTCGCCACAGGAGTTTTCCTGAGATTCGGCCATAGCAACGAACATTTTAGCGGCTGGGTGTTTGACCATGAGTTCGGCGACGATCTTAGCGCCGTCATTGGTAACCGCGGTTGTCCCATCGGTTTTGTAGAGCATTTTGTCGAGGCCTCGTGGGCCGTATGTTGGGCGGAGTAAGTCTGCAAAAACACGGGCAGCAGCAATCAATTTCTCTTGAACCGCGGTACCGCTGGTGACGTTGGTCTCCTCTCGAAGAATCACAACTGGGGGCTTGCCTGCCGCTTCGTCGCCCATGGTTCATCGGCCAAAGCCGCACTCATGAAGGCTTCGCGATGCCCTACGGGCATCATCTTCGGCGTTTTCCCTTCTTTCCGCGCCGTTTACCGCCACCGTGTTCCCATGAGCGGCTGCCCATTGAACGCTCGGCTTGCATATCCCATTCAGGTGCGTTACTTCCAATTTTTTTGGTGCCGCGGGGTAATTCGGATGCACCCTTCACTTTGAGTTTGAGTTCGAATTCTTCTTCCATGCCTCTGACACCTGCGCCACCCTGCCCGACGACTGCGCCAATGGCTCCGTCATCGACGTAAATCGTAGCAGCTGTATCCGATGCCATTTCGACGTGTTGAACTCTCGCTCCAGTCCATCGCTGAATTTGTCGAGCGAGTTCGGCGGCGGCTAGTTTCTTGGCGGGGCTTTGTGAACCTGAACCGTCCACGGGCACAACCACGATTTGTTCACCGAATGAGAAGATTTCATGTGTCATTTTGTTTGAAGGAAATGAGCGGACCTCGATGACGGGGCGTGAAAGATCTGATTCCATGCTGCTGGGTGCACGTACAACCATTTTCAGTTCAAGTACCTGTGATATCTGTCCCTTTTCGATGTGGATTACCGTGTCAAGAACCTGGCTGATCATGCCCAACTCTACCTTGCCAATCAAGCGCTGAACGGCTTCAAGAGCACTGTTTGCGTGTGTTACTCCGAGAAGGCCGACGCCTGCCAATCGAACATCTGCGAAGATTTCGAAGTCTCTGGCGCGACGGACCTCATCAAAGATGACAAAGTCTGGGCGAACGAGGAAAATCACTTCCGCCGTTTTCTCAAGATTTCCTTCAAGTGGTGCGTATTGTGTCACCCGTTGTGGTACCTGTAGGTCTCGTGGGGATTCCATGGTCTTGACCATCGCGCCGATGTCTTCGTCAAG
>CALCEF010000007.1 GCA_937901365.1 uncultured euryarchaeote
GGATGGAGTGGTAAACGGCTTCACAAATCACTTCGAGGCCGAAATATATCGATTAAGTCAGCATTGCTAGATCAGAAGATTGTCGTTGGAATCGGGAACATCTACGCGAGTGAAATTCTGTTTAGAGCTGGCGTATCTCCGAAACGTCTGGCGAAAAATGTGTCCGAAAAGATGTCGATTCGAATTTATGATGAGGCACAAATCGTGCTACTGACTGCAATTGAGGCAGGGGGTTCTACCCTCAAAGACGGTCAATTCAAACAAATCGATGGCAATTTAGGTTATTTTCCACATGAATTTGCTGTATATGATCGAGAAGACGAAGTTTGCACCTCTGTCGAATGTTCAAACACCATCAAAAGAGTGGTTCAATCGGGCCGTTCGACCTTCTATTGCAGCCGTTGTCAGCGATAAACGGGGCACTGCGAGCCATATTGTAGGATTTTAGGCACCGATTATCGGACTCTCGGATATGCGAAAAAGGGCGAAAAATCGCTATTATTGACTTTATCTAGTCCTTTCTCTTTAAATACTGACCGAGAAAGGCGGAACCGCTCGACACGCAGCGAGCAGGATGAAAAAATGGAAATGAACGATAAGGGAATGGTCGCAGAGGCCATCGGCAGTATGGCGATTACGCTACTTGTTTGGGGAACTATATCTGAAAATGCAGCACCCCATGACAGTGCAGTAATGGCTGGCGCAGCTGGTGTCACTCTTGCAATCATGTGGATGACGTTTAAGGGATCTGAAATTTTGCCGATTATCACAATCGGTAACATGGCAGCCGGACGAACGGATTGGCAAACTGGTGCACTGAACTTTTGCATGCAGATCCTCGGTGGTCTGATTGGTGCAGCTGTACTTGCTTGGCAAGGAGAAACAGTCTACGAGGCCGCAGGCGCATTGGATGCAACCGGTGCAGCAACCGCTCTACTAGGTGGCTTCCTGATGATGACTGTATGGGATCGCCTTGGCGGTGGCTGGGAAGCTGGTGCCTTTGCATCGGTTCTCATCGTCGCAGGCGTAACTCTGGCTTCGGCTAGCAGCCTTGGTGGAACACTCGCCGCTGGTGAAATCGGAGACACAGACAACTTTGTCGCTGTCTTCGGCACATTGATTGTCGGTGGTATTGGTGCTGCAGCAGCATTGATGCTAAGCGATCAAATCTTCGAAGAAGAGTAAGCCAGTCAAACGGCAAACCCTCAAGATAACACACGGGCGATTCGGGGGCGGAAAACCGCCCCCGGGTTGCCTTTTTTTTTGAATTATAATTTCCTCAGCGTTAAGGGCTGAATGCTATACGGAGTTCCATGGAGTTCCCCGTCTATTTTTTCGGTGTCTCTGCTCATCTCGTATTCGAGCTCCTTGGATACGTAGTAGGATTCGCTTTTCTCATGCGTGAAAGACGTCTGCATGGTGACACCGTAGATAGTGAGAATCGAGCCTGGTTGATATTGGCTGCATTGGTAGGGGCTCTGTTCGGCGCTCGATTGTTAGCACTGATTGAGCACTCGGATGAGATTGGTTCAGATATCCCGATTCTATTCCTTGGAGGCAAGACAATCGTTGGTGGATTATTGGGTGGGACGATTGGGATTGAACTCGCGAAGAAAATCATGGGAATTACCGTTCGAACTGGGGATGTCTACGTGACACCACTGATCATTTCCATGGCGATTGGGCGAATCGGTTGTTTCTTGACAGGTTTGCCTGATGCAACCTATGGTTATCACACCGATTTACCATGGGGGGTGGATTTTGGTGACGGCCCTCGCCATCCGACGCAATTGTATGGCATCATTGCCCTTGGAGCCATTTGGGCTTTCCTAGAGAAATGGGATACGCCGGTTGTTGGTCAACGTTTCCAGATGTTCATGGCTCTGTATTTGATTTGGCGAATCATCGTTGATTCGATCAAAGATACCACTACGGTAGAATGGTTGGGTTTGACTCCGATTCAATGGGCCTGTGTACTTGGATTGCTGTGGTTCTTTACCTACGGTAAGCCGGGTGAACGTTCAATAGAAGATGACCTTCACCCAAATGTATGAGCGGCAAGGTTCGGGACTACCTGTTCTACGATTCAGCCACCAGCGTCTGCTCTGCCTGTCTGCGTCGTGCAGAAGGTAAAATCATCATTCAGGAAAACAACGTCTACATGGACAAGCTGTGCTATTCCTGTGCAAATCGAGAGAAAGTGCTACTTTCCGATGATGCGGAATATTACCGCCGATGCCGCGAGGTCTATGTCAAACCCAGTGAGATGCCAGAGCGCTGGAACACACCGATGAAGTATGGCTGTCCATATGATTGCGGGCTTTGCCCGTCTCACGAACAACACTCCTGCTTGACCTTGATTGAAGTGACAGATCATTGCAATCTCAAGTGCCCAATTTGTTATGCGGATAGTGGACCAGAGCGCAAGGAAGACTATCGCTCATTGGAACATATCATCCAGATGTTGGACGCGGTGGTTGAGAACGAACTGGAGCCCGATGTGATTCAGATTTCAGGTGGAGAACCAACGCTCCATCCGAATTTCTTTGAAATCCTCGATGCGGTTCGAGAACGACCCGTCCAGCACTTGATGGTCAATACAAACGGAATCCGAATCGCCAATGAGCCAGATTTCGCTGCGAGATTGGCCGAATACAAACCAGGCTTCGAATTGTATCTTCAGTTTGACAGTTTAGAGCGTGAGCCATTGATGCGCTTGCGTGGAGCAGACCTGCGAGACATTCGACGAAAGGCTTTGGAGAATCTCGAGGCCCACAATGTCTCAACCACGCTTGTGGTAACTTTGCAAAAGGGTTTGAACGACCATGAAATTGGCGAGATTATCGAACACGCTCTCTCTTGGAATTGTGTTCGGGGTGTCACCTTCCAGCCGATTCAGGAAGCGGGTAGACATGATGACTACGACGTCTCCAAAGATCGTCTCACACTTTCCGAAGTCAGACGAATGATTGGCGAGCAATCCTCGACGTTTGAAGTCGAAGACATGCTACCTGTGCCATGCCACCCAGATTCAATCGCCATGGCCTATGCACTTCGCATGGGTGGGACAACCGTACCACTCACGCGTCACATCGACGATGAAACCCTTCTGGCCGGTCCGCGCTCGACCATTCAGTTTGAGCAAGATCAGGAACTGAAGGCCAAGGTGCTGAGTTTACTTTCCACCGCACACAGTCCCGATTCAGCGGGTCATTCCCTTGCCCAATTGTTGTGCTGCTTACCTGAACTTGAGATGCCAACCGAATTCTCCTATGACAATGTCTTCCGAATCATCATCATGGATTTCATCGATGCGCATTCCTTCGATTTGCGCAGCGTCAAGAAAACCTGTGTACACATTGTCAGCCCGGATCTTCGCCTCATCCCATTCGATACCTACAACATGTTCTATCGCGGTGAGTTGGAAGAGACCGTTCTCGAACCGATTCGCCGTGAACTCGCTCTTGCGGGCATGGCCCTATTAACACCGAAAGAGAAACGCGATTTACTGGGGAGTCTACCGATGGCACAGGGAGAGGTTGCCGATGAGTGATGAATACGAGCCGGATTCCCCCATCATTTCCGTTGAAACTCCAAGTTTGTCCGGGACTCCAACAGCACTGATGGGCTCTGAAGGTTCAGCGGCAGTTCCGGATGGTACGGGAAATTACGAATTCATCACAGGTCCCGATGGCCAAACCTACGCTGTGATGAAGGAACCCTTCGTTTGGAAGAAATTCTTCATTGGCTTAGGAATCCCTCTTTTCCTGATGATTGTCCCCATCATACTCGCAATGATTGCAGAAGGGATCGATTATCAAACGTGGGACAAGTATGAATCTGAATTTTTGGATTTGGAATTGGAAAATGGAACGAACTACTCAGCAACTTACACACTAGACTCCGACCGTCATCTTGAATGGTGCGCCATCCATGAGAATTATGCATATGAGAATCGTTGGTACTACTGTGAAGTTCAAGATAACTCATTGATGACGGTGTACGCAGGAACAAGAATCCAAGTAGACCTCGTTCGCGGCAATGGTACATCCTATTACGCCAACTTCTCACTGGAATCTGAACAAATGTTCCGAAATTGTGAGGCATTGGGTTGGGAATATGATGCTTGGGTATATTGTGAAGTTCATGTTCAGGAAGAAACCAGTCATGCACACATCCTGAAAGAAACATGGGATGATGATGGTGAATACTCCAGCGCAGAAGTCGGGTATTGGAATAGCACCACTGAAGTGATTACTTATGATGATGGAGAGAATCATGGGGTTGAACTTGAGATGTTCATCACAATCAACGAAGAGGTCGGAATATGGACACAAGAGGAAGGAATCTTCCGCTTCGATAGTGGCGAAGACCATGGAAACTCAGTCGACCTTGAAGTTGAAACGATTGACAAGGAATTGTATGAACAGGGCGATACCAACCAGAATACGGTTGACGTATTACTCGGTATTGCATGGATCATGTGCATGGGTGCCCCACTCATATCGATTGCAATGGTCATCTACGGATTTGCAGCAAGTGGTGGGAAAGCGATTGGAGTTGGTGCGTCGGTTGCGCTTGCATCGTTCCCTATCCTCGGTTTCTTCGGTTGCGTCGCCATCTTCTCGGCAGGATGGTAATCCTGATTTTTCGCAGGACCCAGCATTCTTGATGCGCATTGTTCATAGACGAACTTCAGTGACCACCGTCTGAATCTAAGGATTCAGAGTGATCACATGTGCAAAGAAACAGAAGCCAAGTTGTATGCTGAAGGAATCGCCACGTTCGCCTTGACGTTCATCGGTGCAGGCGCCATTTGGGTCTCCGGTGGTGATCTGTTAACGGTGGCTGTCGCGCATGGAATCATCCTTTCAGTCATGGTTTCGGCTACGATGAATATCTCCGGGGGACACATCAATCCGGCGGTCACAATCGGTTTCATGGCCACCAATCGGATCGATTCCAAACTCGGTGCAAAGTACATCGCAGCCCAATTAGCAGGCGCGTTCCTTGCGGGTGGTATTCTCTATTCAATCGGTGCTGGAGGTGTGGGTACACCGGCCCCTGGTGATACAATTATCGAGGTCAGCACTCAACAAGCCATTCTGATTGAGGCCGTCTTGACGTTCTTGCTGATGACAGTGATCATGGGCACTGCAGTGGACGACCGTGCTCCAGCAGGCATTGCCGGGTTTGGCATTGGTCTGGTGGTCATGGCGGACATCCTGATGGGTGGTCCACTCACTGGTGCGGCGATGAACCCAGCTCGCTGGGCAGGTGTCTGGGTCTTTGGTGACATGGAGAACAATATCGATCTCATCATCTACACCGTGGGCCCAATCATGGGTGCCTTGCTCGGTGTCCTCCTTTGGGACAAGATGACGCCTGGTGAGGCTGATTCTGAGTAATCTCACAAACGGGCTGTTCGCCCGCTTTCACCGTCGAACGATTGCCAGACGCTGGCCTGATCTTGGAAGGTATTTCCAAGGTTGTTGAAGATAAACGGAGTCACGTTCATGTCATCGTCTGCGGGCGCTTGGGCACTTCCGTTGGCACAACTTGCATGCAAGGGGAATGTTTGTGTCTGAGCGGGTCCTACAACGATGAATTCTTCATTGGTCACGACCAAATTTTGCTTACCATTCCAGTGTGATTGTTCAAACATTGCACCTTGTGGAATCCGTACTCGGAGATTGTTGCTGGTGTTGTTCTGCACACTCAATTGTAGGGCTCCATGGGAATCGAACCCGCTGCCGACGCATGATGTCAAACTCAGTTGGCCACTTTCGACGAGGTTGTATATCGAATCAGGTGAATCGCAAACTCTCAGGTTCAGAGCGGTCGGAGAATATAGGCCAACCTTTTGCCCATCTCTCTGAGATCGCAAATAGGACAATTGTGAGAGCAATAGAACTCCACCCATACGTCGCCCTTCGTCCACTTGAATTCCGGTATAGGTGCTGAGGCCACTGTTTCTGAACATGTCTCTAGTACGCTTGCTACCATCCAAATCGCAGGCATTGATGTCATCGATGATGCGAATACTGGACTCATTCACTTCGATGTCCAAAGTTTCCAAATCTTCGATTTCCTCGACCCGGATATCATCGATTGAACAGACATCCGTAATTTGAAATCCATTTGTGTCAAACAATACACCAATTCGGGAATACGGCTCTACATCAACTCGAACCTCTTCTTGTGTGGTTGTCCTCTCTTCATCTCTCCCAAGGCCAACACCTTGGGGGATGGTCATCTCTCGGCGGTGAGGTGTGGGGTTGGCCAATATGACTCGGTAGCAAAGACTCACAGGATCACCTCCTCGCCGGCCGCAAGTCCCCTGTGTATGATGAGGCGAAGTTCAGGATTGTCACCACTTCTCTTGAGTTCAGAGCAGTAACTGATGAATCTCTCAAGGCAATCAAATCCCTGTGGTTGGATGTCTTGCATCCCGTAATCATCGAAGTGAAGGAAAATGCGGACTACCTTGTTTCCACCCCTGCGCAAACACCGTGAATGTGCGGCATGCTCAAGGTTCTCGCAAAGGAACGAATTGGCCACATGAGCAGCATCTCCCTCCCACAATTCACGACAGTGACCCATTTCTTGCCCGAAGTTGATCGGACTCACATCGTCTCGATGTATCTCTTCGATCCCGTCGGAACGTGGTTGACAAATGTGTCCTTGAGGCATCATTCCGGGAACGATCCACAATTCTTCGTAACAAACGCGAGTTGTTGAACTCCCAGGTATCATATTCACCGCAAGGTTCTCTCGCACGGTTTGATTGTTGGACATGTCAAAGTGCATGCCCTGCAGGGCGCCAGCTGGCAATTGGTGTCCAGCCAACATTCGGTGCACTTTCTCAACCAATTCTTGGTATTCGTGGAATCGCAAGCCTCGACGAATCATCCACCCAACATAGGTGTTGGCCATCTCAGCGATTTGGTCCATTGTCAGTCCATTCACAACGCGTACATCGGGTAACCCCAACTCGGCGATGAAGGTCTTGTCACCCACATCCATACGCACTTCATAGCCTGTGACATCAACGCCAAGTGTATCGGCCAATTCTTCTGCCGCATCGCGAATCCTTTCTGCTGATTCGGTGATGGTTTGCTCATCTTGAGGGGGGTCCATCCGAACAAGTTCACCCTCGTTATTCATCGCGTACGCAAGGCCTTGCTCAATCATCTCTCTACATCGCTTCGGTCGGGCTCCACGGCCCCCATAGATCACTTCTCCATCCTCGCTGAAAATTCTGCTATCTCTCATTTATTCACTTCCTCGGAGACTACCGTAAACCTTGCCCTATTTAAAGGACACGAATAATTAGAAAAAATTTAAATTAATAAAATATAACCTTAACCTTTATATAGGGGATATGATTAAATGACATTTATGAGCGAAAATATAACCCCCGAAAACGAAGCACGAGAACAGATTCCAGAGGAAGAATG
>CALCEF010000008.1 GCA_937901365.1 uncultured euryarchaeote
TTGATGTAGACGGATGGTTCGACTACTTCCTTGTACCCAAGTGCTACTTCATGGCTGGAATACGAGGTCCCAGTTTGAGGACAGTAGGGCAGAACTTTGTGGCCTCGGAAGAGCAAATCCTTGTCGAACATTTGCTTCAACGCCCACCAGCATGACTCGACGTAATCGTTGTGCAGTGTCACATATGGGTCATCCAAATCAACCCAGAACGCCATGCGCTCAGTCATCTCTCTCCAAGCCTGCTCATAGGTCCAAACACTGTTGCGACATTCTTCGTTGAACTCGGCCATACCGAACGCTTCAATCGCTTCGTTACTCATCAAATCGAGGCGCTTCTGAACCTCAATTTCAACTGGTAATCCGTGGGTATCCCAACCACCCTTGCGCTCTACGAAGTGGCCTTCCATCGCCTTCCAGCGGCAGACCAGATCCTTGTAGGTTCGAGCCACGACGTGGTGGATTCCAGGCTTACCGTTTGCAGTCGGTGGCCCCTCGAGGAAAATGAATGGCTTGCCATCTTTTCGAGAGTTGACCTGCTGGGTGAATGTGTCCTCTTCTCGCCAGGTCGCCATCAGCGACTCTTCGAGTGCAACAGGGTCGAGTTCGCCTGCAGCATTGGGGACTGCCATGCCTCGCGGGACCTATGGTCCCGCTTTGAAGGGTGCGGCAGGGTTCAAACGCTACCGATTCTCCGCGATGGTCATGGAGACGGTCACTTACGAGGTAGGGGGCATGTCTTGCCAAGGCTGTGTATCCAACCTGACTTCCGCACTGGAATCAGTTGAGGGAGTCTCCTCGGTTGAAGTGGAAGTCGGCAGTGCCGTAATCCATCACGAAGGTGTGGATTCTGGAGCGTTGGATGGAGCCATTATGGGTGCGGGTTTCACCATCGGAATGCCGGAATTCAATTGGAGTGATGGTGCAGTTTGGAAACAGTCCGCTCACAATACCAAGTGGTGCTTGATTGGCTGTAGCATTGGTGATTTTGGAACAATTGCCGCTTTCCAATTTATTCCTTATCTTGATGCACTTGGCTGGACCGCAATGTCGATTATGATGCTTGCAATGTTCAATGGAATCATGACCTCAATAGCACTTGAGACCTTCATCTTAATCAAACAGATGGGAGGAATTAGAGAAGCATTCA
>CALCEF010000009.1 GCA_937901365.1 uncultured euryarchaeote
TTCTCCAACTCAAATCATCGATGTCAACGTAGAATACCTCACGGGATGCTGAAATACTGGGCATGAAATATCCACCAATGTTTCCACCACCATCGATGGCATAGATGACAATTTCAATCTGACAATTGTTGTCGACATCAGGAGGGTTGCCGAAGTAATTGGTATTGGTTGGATAAATGGTGGTCTCCCAAGTCGAACCGATGTTGTTCAGCGTGGTCGATGAAACGGATTGTCCATTTTCAATCAGCACGGCTGCATTTGCAGTCACATGCATCGCTGAGACCTGAATTTGGCCCCCTGATGTTTGAATTGTTCCGGTTTGCCCGGCAGTCCAAGCGTTCTCACAGGCTCGTGCTGAAGTCCTAGCACTCGTGGCGGGTTCCTCAAATGGCATCACAAGTCCGGGGTATCCATCTGCCACCCATTGTTGTTTCAAATGGCGTGTTCCACTGAAGATGAGTTCATCCTCTTCTCCGGCGAAAAGGTAGGGTTTTCCATCAGACGGATCAAATCCGTCAAGGCTGTAGGAGATGCCCGCTGGTGCGCTTGAGCCTTGTTCAGAATCCCCTTCTGCCGCCGCAGCAAGGGGGGTCCAAGAGGCCAGAATCATCAATGAAACCAAGAACAGACTTTGAGTACGGTTGCCAGCGGACATTTAGTCACCTCGCGGAAACACTACGTGTTCCGCGTTGACTTTGAACCGAGCAGGTATTTAACACAAGGTGGAGCATTGTTCATACATGCTCGGGGCGCGGGGTGCAGCGGCAGTCTTGTTCGCTGCCCTTTTTTTGCTATCTTCCACATTGATAATCGGCGCTCAGGCCACCGATTCTGCCTATGTTCGAGCAGAATCATATGTGGTGGTAGAGCACGACAATGTCACACATGATTCCGATGCGTATACACAAGGTTTGGAATTCTATCAGGGGCGCCTCTTTGAGTCGACAGGAAAATATGGAAATTCAACCCTGCGCGAAGTCAACCTGTCGACGGGTGAAATCATCCGTTCAATCGATTTGAACGAAACCGAGTTCGGAGAAGGAATGACGTTTGTCGGAGATGAAATTATCCAATTGACCTGGAAAGAGGGGGTCGCATATCGCTACGAACTAGAAACGTTTGAGGTCATTGAGAGTTATTCCTATGAAGGTGAAGGGTGGGGATTGGCCTACGACGGCAATCACCTGATCATGTCCAATGGTACTGATGTTTTGCAGTTTCGAAACGCTTCGACATTTGAATTGGTCTCAACGCTCAATGTAACACTCAACAACGAATCTCTCAACCGAATCAACGAACTTGAAATGGTCAATGGTTTGTTGATGGCAAACATCTACCAAACCGAAGAAATTGTCGCCATCGATTTGCTTTCTGGTGTTGTAGTCGAACATATTGATGCGAGTGGTTTGAAACCTGATGGTGGCGAGGTACTCAACGGTATTGCCTTCGATTCCACCACTCAATCACTGTGGATTACGGGCAAATATTGGTCTCGAATGTACAATGTGACGTTCACAGTTCCCGAAGTGATTGAGGAACCAGAACCGGAACCTGAAATGAATTCGACTTCACCCCCTGTTCAATCTGTGGACCCAACATATTCCGATGCCATCCTAGGTGCCATGCTAACCATTGTTGTGATTCTATGGGCCATGAACTTGAAGGACGGCGGGCGTAACCCACGCAATGGGGGGCCTTCAGAATGAGCGACGATGAAGACCTCGTAGTTCGATTGAATATCGACGATGAGGTCGAAGAAGCAGCCCGTCGCGGCAATCAGGAAGAGGCACTTGAATGGTCTAGCAACGTCGCGATTGCCCTGATTATTGCCGGTTCTCTCATGGGCCTATGGTTCGGTGCGTTGTTGTTCGCAGCAGACCCACAAGACGTGCTAGAAAACCCATTGTTTATCGACCAAAGTACTGCGACAGTCAGTGGACAAATTTTGTCTGCAGTCGATGAAGGTAACCTCACTGGTGGAGATCCGATTGAAGGCGTACAGGTTATCTTGTTGAACATCGATGATGAACCGACAAGTCATAGTGCATACACCAATAGGGATGGCCGTTTTTCAATGTCGGATGTCCCCAAAGATGAATCATACGTCCTCAAAGTTGCACATGCTGGAAACCAAACGCTGCGCATCACATTCAACCCCGGTGACCAAGCGGATCTTTCTCTAACCTTGACACCTGGGGAGGGTGTTATCGAAGAAGACCTGCGTCGCGATTCACATCTTGAGAGCGCTGTTTTACTCGCCTCCGTTGTCGCATCACTCACGGTCGTTTCAGCACTATTTGGTCTTGCAGGCGCGGCTGAAGCCAGACGCGGGAAACATTACCGGCGAACCCAGTATCTGTGTGGAATCGCCTTATTCAGCCGTGGTGGAATTTTCATTGGCCCAATGCTAATTCTGGCTGGCATGGGTATGCTTTCTGCTACAAAGAGCCATTTCGAAGATTTCGAAGAAGACGGAGATTGAGGTGCCAGCATGTACCTGATTACCGTTGAAGGTGGCGATGGTTCAGGCAAGGGACTGGCAACGAAGATGATCGCCGAAATACTGCAGCAAGAATTCACTTTCTCCGGCGTAGATGTTACCGCAGAACCACGCAGAGATGCAGAACTCGGTTTGATGGCTGTTGAAGCGGTCCGTACGGGTGAGGCTGGCCCAGTTAGAGAAGCGGTATACTTTGCAGCAGATCGAATGGACCATTCCCATACTTGGATTCGGCCGCGTTTGGGTCAAGGTCGCGCCGTTGTCAGCGAACGAAACGTCCACTCTTCATTGGTATACCAAGGCGTGGTCGGAGATTTGGGAATCGAAGAGGTGGCTCGGATGAACGCAGCTGCGATGATTCCAGATCTGTGCGTTTGGGTCGACTGTGATCCGGGTGCTGCATTACGCCGAATTGAGCATGACACACTGCGAGTGACCTTGGATAAATCAGAATATTTTGAAACCGATGAATATCAGAAACAGATTCGC
>CALCEF010000010.1 GCA_937901365.1 uncultured euryarchaeote
GACCATTCTCGAATGTTGTCAGGGACATCGACTGCGCCGTTGCTCTTACCTGCTGGTGCGCCTCCGTCATCATCTGCTTTGAGTTGGGCCTTAATCCGGCCGACCGCCTTGGTTGCAGTTTCCTTTTGGTTGAGGCACTTGGTGACAACCTTGCCCTCAAGGTGCTCAACTTCGCGGGATTCTGGTGCTATGGCGACGTGTGTGAGGGATTTGCCCAATGCTCCGGACAATTCCATCAACAACAACTTGCCACCGCGATCGCCGTCAACGAAGACTGTGACGTTGCTCTTGCCCTTTGCGAGTTCCACAAGTTCATCCTTGACATTGGCACCCATGGTTGCGATTGCATTCTTGATTCCAAACTTCAACAGATTGCGCACATCATTTCGTCCTTCGACGATGATGAGGGCCTCACTGTCTGCCGCATTGGGTCCACAAGTCATGCCTGAAATGTTGGTCTCTGTTCCAAGCGTGAGAACACTTCGGACTTCGTCCAAGATACTCTTGCTATCGTTAGAGCCTTCATTCACGATGTTCAGGAGCAAGTCCTTTGCACGATCGATGACCGTGTCGCGTTTGACGCTGTGTATATTCTCGATTCTAGCTACTTTGATTGTTGCCTTACATGGTCCAATTCGCTCAATTGTTTCAAGCGCAGCACCAACAACGGCTGTAGATACTTGGTCGAGGCTGCTGGGTAGCAGAATCTCGCCGGATACCTTGCCCTTGTTGGAATTGAGGTTTACATCCACATGGCCAATTCGGCCTGTTCGCTGCAACTTGCGCAACTGGAGTTCCTCACCGAGCAAGCCTTCGGTTTGACCGAAGATTGCGCCGACGACGTCTTTCCTCTGGATGGTACCATCTGCCTTGATTGTGGCATGAATCATGTACTTGGCTTTCTGATCACTCATTGTGTTCACTTCCTTTTTTGCTTTCGCAGGCTCGTCTGGGCACTCAACCGGCCCTTTCGGGTGGGTTTTCATCGCGCGTATTCACGGGAAAGGGCACTGGGCCCTGGGAGCGTGACAGGGGTTACCTGCAATCTCGCCGACCAGCCCCCCCTTCATGAAGGCATTGGATGAAAAAAGGCTGAAAAAATGGGTTGCGAGAGAGGGCGAACCGCTATGAGGAGGGAGTGTGCCTCCCGATTCGTGCCCAATGATGCCATCACCGACATCAGCACCTTCCAAGGTGTTGTTTCCATCGTACTGAAGGATGGTCAAATCACGCGTGAAGAGAAGCGATTGGTCATCAAATTGGCGAGTCTTCTCAACTTGGATACAGATGCGCCCAAGCGCGTCTATGATGCGATTGTAGCAGGTGAAAAATTAGAGGGTGGTGAAGAGATTGGCAAAACCAAGTGTCTGGAAGTCTATGCTGGAATGTTCCAAACCGCTTATCTCAATGCGAGTATCAGTGAGGATGAGTACCTTGTCGTCGCGTATTTGCGTCACTTGTTTGATATCACAGATGAAGAAAATGAATTGGTGATGAATGACATTCGCGCTGAACTGGAAGAGCATGTCAAAAAGAATGCTTTCCAGGTGGTCGAAAAAGGGTTTGAGCAAGCGAAGGATGTTGTTGATGGGCTGTTCGATAGAATTCGATCCATATTGCCTGAAGGAGGGTCGAAGGGTGACGAAGGGTGACCCTTTGGATGATTGGTTATCATCGCAACCCTCGAAGGTTCATCGACGACCCAAGCGATTGATGGATGTCATCCGCGAAGCATATCCAATCGGTGTTCCCGCATTAATTGTAAAATCTCAAACCGATCGATTGGGTTCATCTGGCGGTTATGCTTTCCACTTAGGAACTCCCGATGAGGTGCTGAGAAGGATTTGCTCATGGTTGCTGACCAATGGTAAGCAAGATGTATTGTCACAAGTTGTTGAACTACTGTGGAAAAGGCACGGTCGGGAGGATGTAGCGTTAGCTGCTCTATTGCTCGCGAATCTTCAAGATGATGTGGATGTGTGGACGCGTTTGGCAGGTGTGATTGAAGGTACTTCAACCGCGGAAGC
>CALCEF010000011.1 GCA_937901365.1 uncultured euryarchaeote
GAAGTCGCTTGAAGATTGAAAACATAGACGACATCGGAGCGAACATGCGCGCTCGCGCCCTACTGTTGGTTTTCTTGATGCTTTCAGCAACCCTTTCAGGTTGCCTAGCTTGGTCAGAACCTCCATTTCCCATCATCGAAGAACCCACAGAAGCGCCACGTTTCTTCGTGACTGGCTCTGATGGATTGCCTGTAGATGTTCCATTGCTACCACTGGAATTCAACTTCAGTGATGTTGGCGAAGATGGACCTGAGCCCAGTATAGGCGTCACCTCAAGCGGATGCATTTTCTTCATTGCATTGGAGAAAGTGATGCGTTCCTGTGATCATGGTGAAACATGGGAAGAAGTTCAGGGCCCAGAATGCTCACCGACTACCAGCGACCCATATGGTTGGGTTGATCCCATCACAGATCGCATATTCAACGTCCAGATGATTGGATTGGAAACCTCCTGGATTTGCTGGAGCGATGACGATGGAGAAACATGGCTTGGAAATCCACATGATTCGGGTACGACACCGATTAATGATCACATCAAACTTGCAACGGGCCCTTGGACCAGTAGCGGTTACGGAATCGTAGGAGGAATTTCGCAGAGCTTCTATGAAACAGCAGTCTACTACTGTTACAATAAATTGGCAGGAATTTTTTGCTTCACCAGTTTTGATGGTGGTGCCACATTCGAGGCTGGCGGCCAAATCGTTGGACTCGCTACCACCAATGGTGGACTCCATGGGGCAATTTCATCTGCACCCGATGGTACTGTGTACGTCACACCTCGTGTTGAAACACCAACCGTCATCGTCTCCAAAGACAACGGCCTAAGTTGGTTTGAGCGTACCATGGGCGAGGACGTCGGAACCCCTTACCCCCGAAAGAATTCCGAAGTTGCAGCAGATACCGATTCGAATGCTTACCACGTATGGACCGGTCCAGGTGGGGCGGGACCTTCAGGCACCTATCACGGCGAAGGCATCTACATGTCGAGAAGCACCGATTCTGGTGAGACATGGGAACAAGATAGCATCCGCATCAGCCCAATCGAAGTGGTGTCCTATGCTTTCCCACAAATCGATGCTGGCGACCCTGGGCGTATCGCAGTCATGTACTTGGGTAGTGAAAATGCAAGCGAGTTAGGACAACCCAATTTGGACGGTGCAGCATGGGATGGAAATGCGCACTATGCCACCTCCAACGTATCTTACCACCTGTATGTCACTTACAGCCTAAACGCTCTAGACGAGAATCCAGTATTCCACACTGTTCGTGTAACAGATGATCCTGTACAGGTCGGAAGCATTTGCTTGAACAGTGGCGACTGTCGAGATATTGGTGGTTCCAATCGTAACCTGTTGGATTTCAATGATCTACACATCGACAGAGATGGACGTGTTTACATGGCCTTCACCGACGGATGCTTCGGTGAATGCGCAGCCAAAGGGAACCCACAACCAGAGGACTCTCGCAGTCGAAGAGGCATCATGTGCTACCTCACCAGCGGCCCAAGTCTGTATGAATCGGTTGGCGACCTACCAGAATTTTGAGTAAG
>CALCEF010000012.1 GCA_937901365.1 uncultured euryarchaeote
GAATCATCAAAGCCTATGCCAAAGAGAAACCTCATTTGCGTTGCAGAGCCGTAGATATCGATCCAGAATTGCTCACAGACCCCACAGCATTGGCACACCAGATTTGGGCAGAAGCATTCGGTCGAACATCTCCGTTAGAAGTAGGTCTTTCACGCGATGGTAATCGTTGGGCACTGCGCTTGTATGAAGAAGACCTCGTGGATGAAATCCGTCCCCTCCAATCTGACGATGTATGGGTCATTTCAGGCGGTGGCGCAGGTGTTACCGCACGATGTGTTGTAGGGGTTGCAGAGCAAAGCAGAGATGCAGGGGCAACTTTTGTCCTACTCGGGCGAACAAGACTTGATGCAAGTATCGAAGAATGGTTGCAGGACGATGAATCCACTTTACAAGAACGCAAGATGAATCTGCGGGAAGAAATGATTGCGAAAAGTGAATCTGGTAAAGTGACCATGGTTGAATGGGAGCATGAATGGAATCAACAAATGCGCAGTTTGGAAATTCACAGAACCATGCTAGAAATTCAGTCTACAGGCAATCGTGCTTTGTATGATGCGTGTGATGTTACGAATTCAAAATCGGTAGCCAAAGTGTTGGCAGCAGTCAGAGAAGAATGTGGTCCAATCACTGGGATTGTCCACGGGGCTGGTCTTGAAGACTCAAAGTTGGTTCCAGACAAATCGTGGGAAACATTCGCGAAAATCATCTCTGTGAAAATTGATGGATGGAGAGCATTAATCGATGCACTCGGAAATGACCTCGATCAATTACGAGTTCTGTGTGCATTCACTTCAGTGGCGGGAAGATTTGGAAACGGCGGGCAAGTTGATTATGCCGCCGCTAACAATATCCTCGATGCAGAAATGTGCCGAATAGCCCATCACGAGGATGCCCCGAGAGCAGTCGCCATCGCTTGGTCAGGTTGGCGTGATGTTGGAATGGCAACTAGGGGTTCACTTGAATCCGTATTCTTGCAAGCTGGCATCGAAACGATTCCGGTTGAATCTGGAGTCGAGATTTTTGTCAATGAAGTACTTGGTGGAGGGAAACGACGAGTGGTTGCGGCAGGTGCATTGGGAATATTAGATGATGAAGATTGCAAACGTCCACCTCCACAGAAATTACCTGCAGATACAGCAGGCGCACTATCTGAACCTGAGCGATTCCCATTTGTTGACCGAATACTGAACCATGACCAGTATTCTGAAATTTTGACCGAATGCACACTCTCGACAGATCGATTCCCATTCCTAGTCGACCATTCGATCGACGAAACGCCCTATCACCCAGGGGTGATGGCCATGGAAATGTTTGCTCAGAATGCCCTGTTACTCTATCCAATGTGCAACCTCGAAGGTTTTTCAGAAGTCAAATTTGGCCTCCCAATCAAATTGATGAAAGAGGAGATTCGTGTACGTGTCAAGGCCAAATATTACGACCAAGATCACAATTCTTTGTTCATCAAGTGCCATATTGAAAGTGACTTGACAAATTCCAAGGGGGAAATATTCGGTGAACCACGAATTCACCACGAAGCGATTGTCCGCTTGCTCAAGGAAGGAGCCGAACGAGATGTAGAACTGGCATTCACTGGTTCACCTGGTCGAGGCAAAGCTTCGTTCCAACCTAATTTCATCTATGATCGATTTTTCCACGGCCCCCGTTTCCAAGTTCTTGGTGGCTTGATCAAGGGCGTGTCCGATGGTGATGATATTGGAACAGATGGGATTGCACTATTGCGAAACCAATTGCCCAATACCAACTTGTTTGACGAAGAACCCGCCCTTCTCGAATCCCTACCGATGCTGATTGAGGCTTGCTTCCAGAATGCTGGCTTGGTCGCCATGGAGGTCGATGGAATCTCAAGTCTTCCAATCGGTATTGATGAGTGTGAGATTCTCAAAGTACCTGCGACACGTGATGAACTGAGGGTACGTAGTTATCGTCGCGACCAAGAGGAAGATGGGGTCACAGTTCACGACGCCATGGTCTTTGATCGAAACCAGAAACCGATTGTGTCTCTCAAAGGTCTCAGGCTCAAGGGCATGTCCCCAGTCTCAGAAGATTTGAGATTCGAACTAAAAAGGAAGGGGAAATAAGCAATTGAAAAAACAATTTTCCAATTGAGGAATTACTATGGAATTTTGGCGTCCAAATGGTCTAGTATCGCCTCTTCCTTTGCCCGAGGGATGTGGGGTGGATGAGGTCCTTGCAGTGTGGATGCCCGTTGGAGATGTTCGCCCAGAAGACCCTCTTCCAAACTTGACAAATGTGCCACTGGTTAATGCATTTGAGGCATCCACTTTTGCTACAGCCAAGCGCGCGAATGAGCATGCATCTGCACGCTATGCATTGGCAACCCTACTCAGGGACATTGGATTCGACCCTCTCGATCTTCAAATTGTTCGCGATGAACACCGGAAACCAAAGTTGGTATGGAAAGATGCTGAAGCCAGAATTCGTGCAGGGGGTCCTCTAAGCCCACAGTTGCCAGAGATCTCCCTAGGCCACTCGAACGGAGTTTCGATTGCCGCAGTATCACTCAATGGTTCTTCAATTGGAATAGATGCAGAACCACTCGGCGTGATCCGGGCTAGGAATCTATTGACGATGATGACTTCCGGTGAAGAACTGCAATCTCTTGAACAATTGTGGGAAATTGATGCAAGAATGGGGATGCAAGAAGCGACTCGTACTTGGGTCGTCAAGGAGGCGGTACAGAAAGCGTGTGGGTTGGGTATGCATGTAGCTCCTCAATCATTCTCAGTTCTGGACCGTGACGAAGTCGCTCTCTCTCATGATGGCCATGGATTTCGGCTTGAAGTTCATCATTGGAGGGAATTACTTGATGGACACCCATTCTGTTTTGGGTTTTCACGACTGCTAGAAGCAGTGTAGATCATTCCTCGCTATCGAGCGCTCTTCCACCTAAAGCAAGTAGAAGTCCTGGGACAAAGAGCAGAGTGAGTATCCTAATCATTGTTTCAACCTCAACATCGAATGCCAAAGCCCACAGAGGTGCGACGGCTGGCATAAAGATGAAACACATGCCGATTCCGACCTTCCGAGCCCAGTGCATAATGGGTGGTCGATGGCATACACTCCTTGAATTTGCGGGAGTGGGCGGACCGAATTTGATAAGACTGAGGCGCGGCCCCCGTCAATACATCGCGGATGTAGTGAAGGGGTTATCACCTGAGGTTTCCAACCTCATGTCACGGGTTCAAATCCCGTCGTCCGCACTTCTGAATCGACTACTGACGCATTGAAAAACCACCGACTTGAGCCGGTGCCAATGTCCCAGGGTAGGCATGAGGTGTCCATTGCCAATTCATCCGAAGATGAAGGTGATGACCAATCCCAAATTCTAGGTCGAAGGATTTGGAGAATTTTCCCTTACGTTAGGCCCTATCGTCGTCGGGCTGTGGTTGGAATTTCAACCAACATGCTTGCCCGCGTCTTTGATTTAGTGCCGTTTATTTTCATTGGATTTGCTGTGGATTTTTACAGTGGCCACTCAAAATCAGGGGGGCGCCTTGGTGATTTACGAGCATTCCTCGATGAGAATTTGTTGATTCACCTTAGCGACGATCAGGCGGTATCTTATGGCATCTTGATTTTCCTTGGTTTTGCAGGTCTGGCAATATTCCAAGGCATCTCAGATTATTGTTGGCAAACACTCGGGTACAAGGTTCAGCACGATTTGAGATTGGATGCGACACAGAGTCTGATTCGGATGGAAGCATCCTACTATGATCTTAGACAAACTGGTGTCCTGATGTCTGTTTTATCCTCTGATGTCAATCAATTGGAGGATGTTATATCGGACTCATCTACCTCAATTATTCGTATCTTCACGACTTTCATTACCGCATTTGTCATTCTAATGATGATGTCTTGGAAATTAACTGCAGTTCTCTTTGGCCCCCTCGTTCTCATCTTCCCGATGGTGTACTTGTTCTCCACCCGTGTTCAGAGGAAATATCGCAAGCAGAGGGAATCCACAGGTGGAATTAACGCCGTTCTTGAAAATGTCATTTCCGGAATCGCTGTTGTTCAAGCATACAATGCGCAAGAATGGGAAATCTCGCGTGTTTCAAATGAAAGTGAAGAGTATCGGGACGAAGCGATTGGAGCCAGCCGTGATCGCAATCGATTCATTCCGGGGCTATACGGTGTCGCGGGAGTTGTATACGGTCTATTGGTCTCCGTTGGTGGATGGTTGATGAAAGAAGGCGACATTTCGACAGGTGCCTTCGTAACTTTTCTTCTCATTATGACACGACTTTCAATGCCCCTGTTTATTTTTGGAATGTTGGTCAACCAATTGCAGCGTGGGGAAGCGGCTGCCCGTCGCGTGTTCGCAATGGTTGATTTAGAACCGAGTATTGTTGACAAAGAAGATGCAACAGCCCTTGAGGGCCCAATCGACAATATTGAGTTCCGAGATGTTCATTTCACATATCCTGGCACCGAAACACCAGTTTTGAATGGAATATCCTTCACTGTTGGCCAAGGGGGATTCCTAGGGGTTATGGGCCACACCGGTGCTGGAAAATCCACAATTCTGAAATTGATTCTACGCTACTATGAACCCGATTCAGGGGAGGTTTTGGTCAATGGACACAACATCCAGAACCTCACATTGGACAGCGTTCGCGAACAGATGGGGTTCGTCAATCAAGATCCATTCTTATTCTACGGTAGTATTCGTGACAATGTAATATATTCAAGAGAGGCGAATGAAGAAGAAGTCGAATCTGCCCTTCGCTTGTCCGGTGCTGAAGAGTTTGTAACCAGTATGGAAGAGGGTGTCGATACATTGGTTGGAGATCGAGGTGTGATGTTGTCGGGTGGACAGCGCGCGCGAATTTCCTTGGCACGTGCCATGCTGAAGGCACCCAGTCTACTCATTCTTGATGAGGCGTCAAGTGCATTAGACGCTGAAACAGAACGCCAGATTCAATCGAACTTGCTTGGGACTGGAGGTTCTCGAACAACGATTGCCGTGGCTCATCGATTGTCTACAATTCGAAATGCTGATGAGATTTTATCCATGGTTGACGGAGCGGTTGTTGAGCGCGGCACGCATGATACACTTGTGAACAATAACGGAGTCTATTCTAGCCAATGGGCAATCCAAACAGGAGCACTTGGAGAGGAGTAAATCCATGTCTGAAATCGACTGGATTGAAGTTGAACCAGGAACTGCTTGGTTGGGCGATTCTCGCGGAGCGCTGTTACATGTTGGAAATGGTCCTCGTCATGAAATTCAAGTTGGGAAACAATTCGAAATCAGCTCAAAACCGATTACTTTTGCACAGTGGAAACAATTGACTGGACAAGCGGTTGCTGGAGAGGATTCTCAAGAACCTGTTAATCGCCTGACACCATTGATGATTGAAGCGGGATTGATTGGTGTTGAGGGCAACCCTCGCCCTCCCTCCGAGGCGGAATGGGCGCTCGCTGCTAAACAAGGTGCGATTGGTTTTGGTGGCGTCCAAGTAGAGGTGTTGAG
>CALCEF010000013.1 GCA_937901365.1 uncultured euryarchaeote
ACACCATCTCTTGCTTCGACCACACCGCGGCCAAGACTGTCATCATCGTTCTTCATTACCGCCGTGCCTGGCACGACAAAAGTTCCCACACTTGCGGGAGTATCCATTTCGCTTCACGCTCCTATCGCCAATTCGGTCCCTAAGGGACCGCTTCGCACAACCCGGCGACCCGCGTCCCCCATTTGAAGGCGCCGCCCAAACTCAATTGCGAATGAAGCGCCAAATTGAGACTTCTGTTGTCCCTTCTCGCGACTGATGATGTTCGTATTGGGGTGGGAGTCTAAACGCTCCACCTAAGACTAATTCACCCTCCCAACCCATCGATTCTGCAAGCGGAAGTACGTGTGTTGCTTTGGCGGAATGAAGAAGGTAAACAACTCCAGCCTCGGAATTGAATGCAGCCTCTAAGAATGGACGATCAGCCATTGCAACCTGTGCCCCCCAAGGAGGATTCATAATGATCAAATCAACATCACCTCCACTCCATTCTTGGACGTCCCCAATCAACCATTCTACACCCTCGTAATCATGCTGGCAGCGTTGATCTTTTTCGACAAGAAGTGTGGACACCGCCCCGGCCAGATGGCATCCAATCCCCAAGATGCCGTTTCCAGCACCCAAGTCAACAACTCTTGTCCGTTCATCTAGGTCACCGCGCTGAACGATTTCTGCAATCCAGCGAGCCGCGAAATCTCCCTCAGTTGCATATTGTTCAAGCGAGACATCGAGATGCGGATGAGGGGGTAATTTGGACAACTCCATCGCAAGGTGTCGCAAGCGCATGAGAAGGCCGAGGCTGACAAAGTCCATCAAGACTGACCGTTGGATGCTTGTTGCCTTGCGAGTTCAATCGCCTTGAGTGTTGCCAGATTCGCTTGTTGTGTCTGCGTCACTTGTCCAGTCTTCTGCGCCTTGATATTGGCTGCTTCATCTCGAAGCTGTTGTACCAACGTCGCCCCAGGAAGTCGCTCACCACAGAAGCGGCAAAATTTCTGCGTATCTTCCTGTTGTTGCGCACAGTCAGTACAGAATACCATGGGGAACAAACCATCGGTTACATCGGCCCCCTATGAAGGTGGCTCTGGGAGTGGTCAGGATTCCTCGGATATACGCACGAACATTCCCCAGACGTCTACCCCGGCCGCCGCCGCTCTCTCACTCACTTCGATGAATTGGGGGTGTTCCATGATATCGCCCATTTCTTGGCCACCAGCTACGAGTAATGAGATGACTTGCCGCATTTCTGACTCAAGCGGTGATTCGGGCTGTGGTGCTGCGACCGGAGGTAGATCTTCTTCAGTCATTGGAATTGGCTCAGAAGGCTCCTCAATCTCAGGCTCATGTTCAGCAAGATTCTCTTCGGGGGATGGCGTTTCAATTTCCGCTTGATCTTCTTCCATCGATTGTGTAATTTCACTGACCATCGATGCTGCAAGGTCCTCCATTGCTGAATCAGAAGCTTCGTCAAGAATCGGACCAGGGTGGGTTACGAATGCCTTGCGCGCCATCGATGCCGGTGATTCGGAAAGTGGAATCTTTTCTGGAAGTGGTATGGCAGGGTGATGAAAACACGCCCACATTTCATCCTCAAAAGAAGCCTCTGCAGAAGGAACAATTTGGACTTCAGCGCGAGTCCAACCTTGACTGATGAGAGGTTGCATCCAGCGCCCTAGATCCGCCATTGCAACATCCACAAATTGGAATGATGCAATTGCATGATTAAGTCCTTCAGCCTCGATTTCAGGTCTCTCTGCCCGCGGCCTGTGGAAGACGGATACGGCCGTCTCTTCGATTGCAACAGTGCGGCCATGATTGCGCAATGCCTGTCTGTCGGCACGGGCTCCAAGCATCATGATTCGGGTGCGTGGTCCGTATTGTTCCCAACCGTTGGTCAGTTCATCGAGAGTACCTGATTCGACAATCTCAACCTCGCCCATATCCCATCGTCAGTCTATCGAGCACTTGAGGATGGCCCTCATTCGCCCAGCATGCCCTCAGCCACAGCCAACTCAGCCAGAAGCACAGTTCCACCCGCCGCTCCACGAATTGTATTCTCTGACCAAGCTCGGAATGTGACCATATCCCCTTCGACATCGAATTCACCAATTCGAACCGCCATCCCTGCCTTGAGATCAGTGGCTGGATCAGGCATTGTTTCTGGAATCAAATCGTCGACGAAAATGAAAGGTGTTTCAGGAGCCGATGGCAAATCCAATGCTTGGGGCCGTGAACGGTAATTCTCCATCCATTCACGAACCTCTTGCTCAGTTTTCTCAGTATGTAAATCTGCGATGACATTGACGATGTGTCCGTATTCACGATTCACTCGTCGAACTGTAACCTGAACGGGAAGATTGGCCAACCTCACCCCGTCCACTTGTGCGCGACCGAGTAAACTCAGACATTCTTCACGCATTTTTTCTGCTTCTCCTGGGATGTCAGATGAATGTTCATTGGTCTCTCTGAAACTGGTGAGCAAATCGATTCCACCTCCGGAAAGTGATTGTTCCGTGGCGATTGAAACCCCATCGAGACCGATGAAATCCCAAAGGGGTTTGAGCGGCAAGGCGGCGGGGACGATGGTACAATTTGTGCTGCATGCGACGAATCCCTTTGTGGAATTTCCATTCTGCAAAGTGAGGAGATGATGTGGATTGAGATCTGCTACGATTAGAGGCACATCATCGTCCATGCGATGTGTGCTGGCATTGCTGAACACGAATAGTCCAGCTTCCGCGAGTGGCTTCTCGACATTGATGGCGACATCGGATGGAAGTGCACTGAATACGACTTCGAAATCTTCGACGTCATCCATGAGTGAATCCATGCTTCGAATCTTCATCGACGGGATGTTCGGACGAGGTTCTGGCAAGTACCATTCCAATTCCTCCAGATTCGCCCCGGCTGTGCGAGGTGAGCCGTAAACGGCCACCAGTTCAAACCAAGGGTGATTTGCGAGGCGTTGCTGAAACCGCTGTGCTACAAGCCCACTGGCTCCGAGGACAGCCACCTTGCGCACGCGCATGTTGACTTGACGCGCGGCTCTAGTTCATCACGATGTGGATACAGATGTTGGAGAAATTGAAACGCCTTCTTCAAATACCTCCGGGTATCAGAGTCGACCATGACGCAGCAGCACACAGGTGACATTACCGACATCCGAACCACTCGAGAACAGTATAAGGAAAGCATTCGTATAGACATCAATGACTACGAATTGATTGTTCCAAAAGAAGTCCTTCGCGGCCTTCCAGAGGACGTTCTCAATGATGGAGTAAGACTCAGAGAGTATCTTCTTTCCGCATTGAAAATTGGTGTACAAGCCATGGCTAATGCAGGTATTTCCCTCTCTACTGATAACATCGAAAATGCACTTCGTACAACCGTAATCAAGTACGAAGACTTCGACAAACAATTTGAGGAAAAACTCAGCAACCT
>CALCEF010000014.1 GCA_937901365.1 uncultured euryarchaeote
TTTGGAAAGCGCCGAACATCAGAGTCTCATTGACCCATTCGATCGTTCGGTAGCATTGGTTTTCCAAATGTTCAATGATGCGAGTTTAGACCCATGGGATGTTGATTTGAGTGTATTTATTGAACAATTCAACCAGCGGACCAAGGATGCAGAAAATATCGACCTTCCAACATGTGGTCGCTTGATTCGGATGGCTTGGAGGGTTTTACACGGACAAGCGTCGACACTTCTTGATCGAGCTGAACGAGCCGAAGAGGAGTGGGAGGACGACCCCTGGGCCATGGAAGGGTGGCAAACCGAGTTTGAGGATGAAGAATACAATTTCAGTGTTGGAATCATCACTGGGCAAACCACCGATGTATTGCCTGATCTTCTAGATGGACGCATCAAGAGAGAAGAAGGTCGACCGGTGACTCTAACCGAGTTGTTGTTATCCTTACAGGGCGCTCACCAAGCGGTTGAAGAACGTAGAATCCGTGAAGCGAGCCGAATCAAACATGCTGCTGAGGTTAGCGATTGGATGTCAAATGTCACCACAAGAATGCACAAAGAAGATCTTGAGGATGACATCAGGCGCTGTTGGGAAGCGATGCGTGCAGCCAGCCCTGAGGGGGCTCCGGTTACTCTAGAACAAGTTGCGGAAAAACTCGCTGAACATTCAGCCGCAGAAGGGTGGACACTATCTGAGGCTGAGGAAGAAGGTCAAGTGACTGGTTTTGTATCCGCATTATTCCTTACCCATCGTGGTTACACTGACTTGTGGCAAATGGAATATCCAAACGGAGACATTTTCTTGCAAGATAAGTGGCCCAAGTTCGATGATTTCACAGCCATATCCACAGAGATTGGCATTGGTCCACGGCAGGCAGACGGGGGTGAACAGCCTGAGTGATGTTGATCTTCGCACCCTTCTAGAAGCGACCCTATTCGGAGCCGGGCGCTCTCTTTCAATCGAAGAACTCGCAGAATCTATGCAACAAAGTCCCGGTGAAATTGTCGCCAATCTTGAATCCCTACAGCACACCATGAAACGTCGACCTGGCGGTGCTTTGCAATTGACAAGCGTCAGTGGTCGCTGGGTCATGGAAGTGAAACCAAAATTGGCCAATCACATACCATCATCGTTCAGAACCGAGATCCCCCAACGTCTGTTAGCCTCAGCAGCCTTAATCGCCTACCACCAACCAATGGCACAGAGCCAACTTGTCGAAATGATTGGTCAGCGGGCCTATGAGCACGTTCGAGATTTGGCTCATCTCGGATTGATTGATCGTCGTAGAGATGGTCTATCGAGGCGCTTGACAACAACTCGCCGCTTTGCTGAGATGTTTGGTTGCCCTTTTGCTGAATCAAAGAAAGTTCGAAAGTGGTTTCGAGAGCATGCGGCTAAGATGGGCATGGATGGTGCAGAATTGGCTGCAAGCCTCGGCGACGGTGAAGAGGAAATTCAGGACGCCCCAGAGGTACCAGTCAGTGAAGACTGGGACGAATCAAGTGCAGAAATCATTGAAGATAGTGAAGAGTAACTATCCTTCTCTGAGTTCTTTCAATGCGTTTTCAATGGCTGCAGCCGTGATTCTTTCCCCACTGGACCGAATCATCTCTACCACAACATCCACCTCATGATCTTCGGCTCCAGCGGTGACTGCCATATTCCTGGCGTGTAGTTTCATGTGTCCTGCTTGAATACCTACAGTTGCTAGGGCGCGAAGGGCACCAAGGTTCTGGGCCAAACCAGCAGCAGCCATCACCTTGGCCAAATCATCTGCATTCCGGGCTCCCATGATGGCTACATTCGCCTTTGCTACAGGGTGAACGCGTACAGCGCCCCCGACAAGTCCAACAGGCATAGGGAGTTCAATCGAACCCACCAAATTCCCTTCAGAATCCTTTTCCCAATGTGTCAGTGAACCATAGGTTCGTTCATGGGATGCAAAGGAATGTGCTCCAGATTCAATTGCTCTCCAATCCTGCCCACATGCAACACCAATTGGGGAAATAGCATTCATGATGCCCTTGTTGTGAGTCGTTGCCCTAAATGGGTCCGCCGCTGCGAAATGGTAGGCTTGCAGAATTCCATCAATGACTTCCGCTCCTTGGGCAGCGTCTCCTGCATCAGACATTTCCTCAGGGGTAAATACTGCACTTACGCGAGCCAATCGATGAATTGCCAAGTTACTGATGATTCGAAGAATGACGGTTCCTCCGGTAATCGCTTCGATACGGGGTGCGATTGTTTCAGCCATTGTATTGACTGCGTTTGCCCCCATTGCATCGCGACAATCGACCAGGATATGTGCGATCACCATAGGTCCTGATTCCGTGTCGATTACTCTGGCTTCAAGATCTCGGCAACCTCCACCAAATTTGACTAGAATCGGGTCAACCTCATTACAAGCCTCAATCAACCCATCTTTTTCCTCAAGCAGTGCACCTTTTGCTGCGAAAGCATCTTCACATCCGACAACTTGTATTTGGCCGATCATAATCGGATCAGTATTGTTTGAAACAAACCCACCTTTGGCATGACATCGTTTGGCCATATTGCTTGCGGCGGCAACAACCGATGGCTCCTCAAGGGCGAAGGGTACGATGTAATGCTCTCCATCAATGATGAAATTCGTCGCAATTCCCACGGGGAGTGCTAGTGTACCGATGACATTCTCAATGATTCGATCTGCCGCGGATTCAGAAAGCTCTCCTGTGGCCGCAAGCGCATCTATGGCCTCTTGGTCCAATCCTGCCAATTCTGCGACCTTCTCTCTACGTTCTTTAACGCTCAATTTGTAAAATCCTTTCAGGCGGCTGTTCTCAACAGGCATCGTCAATCCCCAATATATT
>CALCEF010000015.1 GCA_937901365.1 uncultured euryarchaeote
AGAGCAGTCATTGCCTCTATAGCATTAGAATCACTCATCTCATCAGCCAACTCACCGAATCTACGAGTGGTCAAAGCCCGGTCATAATCGGTTATTCCTGTGTAAGTATCTCGATGGTTCAGAGAAAGAGTGAATGCACTTCTAGTGTCATATTGCAAATCATCTGTAATCAATTTCCCTAGAACTGGATTCTCTTCAACTAGAGCTGGGTGGGTATGGAGATCTTGCAACCAAGGCAAACCAAACTTTTCCCCGACATCATCACCGATTGCGAGAAACAGAAGACCCCCACAATCTTGACGCAGTTGACGCATTACAGCAGGTGTTGCTGCTGCGGCAGGCCAAAGCAAGTCCGTCTCGCATTCACGGAAATCAGAATCGAAGACCATCACAGGATTGCCCTGGGAAAAGGCCTCTGCCGCCTTTCGAATTAGATCAGAAGTACCCATCGCCCTCGCGCTCCGTAGGGGGCAAACAACCCCGTTCTTTTCGGTCCTCCGCGTTCTCCACTTCCTTGAAAACGCGTCGATGGCGCATCGTAGATGCGATTCTAGAATTTGGCCCGCTATCTTATTTGCGACGCCCCATCCCAGTCCATGCGCCCAACCCTTGCTTACCTGCTGGTTGGTCTGCTCCTAGCATGCATCCCGGCGGGCGCAGATTTTGAGGATGTCACAGCAGATTCCGGATTGGATTCTGTGGATTCAGGGCCAATGACGATTTGGGCATCTTATGGTCCGGGTGTGGCTTGGGGCGATTATGACCAAGACGGTGATTTGGATGTTTTTTTGACAGCACGTTTTGATCACCTAGGTCAAGAAACCGCTGAACTACTGGGGTATCAACAAATCTCTGAGATTCCCGAAGGACACAGTGATCAAGAAGCCTTACTCACCAACTCAACCGGTCAAAGTCACCTGATGGAGAATCTCGGAGATGGCACATTCGTAGATGTCTCAGACCAGGTCGGTGTTGGTTCATCGAATGTTACCACCCTTGGCGCCACATGGGTCGATTTTGATGGCGATGGAGATGTCGATTTGTATTTGTCAAATTATGGCCGTGCAGATTTAATCAATCCATACGGTTCGGGTGAAACAAATCAGATGTTCATGAATAATAATGGCACATTCCAAGATGTTACCACTGAAACCCGATTGGGCAATCCCGGCCATTCGTCCGCTTCGGTTTGGGCTGATTATGACAATGATGGCGACATGGATTGTTATTCCTTGAATTTTGGAATGGTTGACGAATATACGGGTCAAGCGCGCAGAGAAAGCAACATCTTGTATCGAAACGACGGTGATTCAAATGGCGATGGAATTCCCGAATTCAGTGACCAAACCGCAGAAGCGGATGTATTTGGGCAGAGCGATTCCCCATCCAATGATTTTGAAACCCTGATTGGGCCGTCCCTACAAATTACTGTGACAGCCCCTGCCAATCCAAGTACCCAAGTGTCCCTCCCGCCTGGTATCAGTAATTCCCCAGAGGGTTCGGGAATGTCTTGGGCTGCTGTTTGGGCCGATGTAGACGGTGACGGTTGGCAGGATCTCTTCGTAGCCAGCGATTTCGGTATGTCACCTTTGTACCTCAACAATCGAGATGGAACCTTTGATTTGATGACTGTTCCAATGTCAATGGACATCCAAGGAACTGGAATGGGTGCCCATGCCGCAGACATTGATTCGGATGGCGATTTGGACTTGTGTCAATCAAATTTCGGCCCGAATTATCTATGGATAAATCAGGGTGATTCATTCTCTGAAGATGCCGGTGAGGTTGGAATCAATACCAACATTTTGGTCAACTGGGATTGCCACTTCTTCGACTATGATTTGGATGGTGACATGGATTTGTGGTTTGGAGTTGGTCGAATCAATCAATACATTTCCAATCAATATAATTCTCTGTATCGAAATGATGGGGACATCGATGGCGATGGTTTCCTAGATTTTACTGATGTTTCAACCGAATTGGGGATTGCAGGTTCGAACAAGACGATGGGTGCAGCATTGGCAGATTACGATAATGATGGGGACCTAGACATCATGATGGCTCACTCCGACCGTTCGGTAATGTTGTGGCGTAATACCGCTGTAGAAGATGGAAGCGGTGGTTGGCTGAAAGTTCGTCTCCACGGTGTAGAGAATGGTTCCAACAGCCATGGAATTGGTTGCCTCGTCAAGGTTTTTCTTGAAGATGAAACCATCCTCATGCAGCAAGCATACGCCGGAGATGGCTTTCTTGGTAGCAGCGATCCAGCGATTTTCTTTGGGCTTGGAGACCAAAGCATCGACCATGTCGAAGTAATTTGGTCAACCGGTTATACCCAGACGATTGAAGATGTTCAAGTCAACTCAGTTCTCGATGTGGAGGAGGAATTACCTCCGGCGGTTACAGATTTCTCAGCCTACATATTAGGAATAATGAGTTTAGGCCTCATTCTTCTTCTTTGGCCACTCCTCCAAAGAAATTCATGATGAGAAGTCCAGCTATTCCTAGTCCAATCAATCCGAGTATGAGGGTACTGGGGTCCGCCTCATTCGATGATTCAAGTTCAGGTTCGACGATAACATTCGGCATGTAACAGTCGAGTTGGTCTACATTGTGTTCAGCGAAGAAAACGTTACATTGCAATGACTCAATTTCGGTGTTTTGTAGAATGATGTGTGACAATCGCGTTGCTGCCAGTTCGGATTCTACGGTTTCCAATTCCGGATCGTTTTCGTAATAGAATGGGTCACCATCTCTCAAACGCGTAAACTGATCTCGAATCAATGCATCCATTGTTTCACCCAATGCTGAATCTGGCAGATGGTCCTCAGCCAACATACCGATGAATGGGTCGATGTGGCCGAGATTCTCTGGGTCGTAGGCTTGCATCAATCGATTGGCTACTTCTGGATCGCTGGTAATTTCACTATAATTCGTCACTGGAGACAACCCAAACGCTTCTCTGATTTCTCCATAATAGGGCACACCATGATCACGGCCTCGCTGAATATCCATGGCACACAAATCCATGCCTCCTGCTCCAGGCATTCCGAATAGGTGGTTTCTCAAATCTTCACCATAGTAGATATCATTGGCAGGTTGAACCTGCATGGCCAATCCACGAAGAATCGGAGAGATGCCTCCTTCTTCAGTGACTGGACTGGTTGTCCAAAACCCATCGAATAAGCTCATCAGTCCATTTTCGATCGGCAGGCGATTTTCATCGACACGAAGGAAAACATCCCCGGTCTGAGAATGTCCCATCCTGAAGGCAACAGTCGCAAAAGCACTCGTAACCTGGGGGTTGATTGTCGAATCAAATCCTGAATAATCCTCTAATGTAATTCCCAAACTGGGTAGGAATTCTTCGAAGGTGATGACCTGAATTTGTGCCGCAACAAGTTTCCTCGCGAGTTGGAATATATCCTCATCGTTCCAATCCGGGTTTCGCTCAGCAATTTGATCTGCCAATCGGTTGTGTTCTCGCAGGAAGAGAACATGCAGTGACATCAGGGCGATGTGCTCGTTTGCCCTTGAATCTCCTGCAATGAATCGCACATCAGCACTGAATCCAGCAAACGACATGGGTGGTGCTGTGTCATCATCATCTTTGGCGACCGGCAACAAATCTCCATATGGGTTCTCACTGACCTTCATTCGCCCACCTTCAAAGGTCCGCAACCAATTTGTGGTTGAATCCGATGATCCATAGATTACACTCCCATCAATCCATGTGGTAATCGAATTCGGGTGTTCTCGATGTATCGTTCCATCATCGTCGACAACATCGACATATAGAGATCGGAAGAAACGAATTTGCGAACCTCCTGGCGCCCCCATTACAGTGTCATTTTCGTCAATGTCAATATTCGCTTGTTCAGGAGTCCCATTCTCCCCTACACGCCCATTTTGAGTCAATGTGAAATCGATTTCGTGAGTGATGAACTGGCCCCAAAGCCAATTGAAATCCGACAACCCTCTTTCGTCTGGAATGACCGCGGGTTGAGCACAAACAATATTGCTAATTTCGCGAGGGTTAGGCAGGTCGCTCAAGCCCATCCAACTAGCGTTTGCATCGTGCGTTGAATTTGCAACCCGTCCGAGCAATGTCCCGGCCTGCCCCCAATCAGGGTGTTCAGGATTAACATCCGACCCGTCCGCATTCGGGAAGTTGTTTGGAGAAATATCGATATCGTAACTTGTTGCAGCAAGTTCGGCACTCATTGTGCTGGGTAATATCATCAACACACAAAGTCCAATGGCGACACCCATCTTCGTCGTCAGACTCCGATGCCTCGTCCTTTCCATGTTGTCGTGGCGCAGGCCGAAAT
>CALCEF010000016.1 GCA_937901365.1 uncultured euryarchaeote
GAGCCATTGGGGAGATTCGAACTCCCGGCCTCTTGATTACGAATCAAGTGCTCTACCAGCTAAGCTACAATGGCAGCGGGCTCGCGACCTGACATTCTGCAATAAGAGATGCGGAAAATTTCAGGCGAGATCAAATTCCTTCAAACGGTCGCCAAAGTGCTCAGCACTGGCTTCCAATGCTTCGATTACCGGCATTTTTCGTCCAGCGAGCATGTTGAGACAAGCGCCTCCTCCGGTGCTGTTATGATCGACCAAATGGACCATTTTTTTCTCATTCACCAGTGTACTTGTATGGCCGCCACCAATGATTACAAATCCATTGGATTCACAACACTGATTCAGAATTTCAATGGTTCCAAATGCGAATGGATCTTTCTCAAACAATCCAGCAGGTCCGTTCCAAAGAACACAACCAGCATCGACGATGTGTTCACGGATTTTCATACATGTGAACAATCCAATGTCGAATAGTGGGCCGGTTGGAGGCAATTGTTCAACCGGCATATCGACCCTCTCACCATCGACTTCAGCGGCAACATCGAGAGGGAGGAGCAAACGTCCTTCATGCTCAGCCAGCAATTTGTTTGCCATCTCCATTGTTGATTCGAAAGCGTCGCCGAGTTCTTTTCGGAGGAAGGCTTCGTTGCCTTCCCCAATATCGTGGCCATCCGCCCACAGCATCAGGTTGCCAACCGCTCCAACGAGCACAACTGTGTCCGCAACACCACGCTCACACAGATTGAGGGCAATGTCTAGGCTATCATCACATTTGACTCCTCCAAGAATCGCTGTGTAGGGTTTCGGCGGTGATTCTGTGGCCATTTTCAATGCCTTGATCTCCTTGGCCATCAATTCGCCTGCAAAGCAAGGCAGTGCTTTTCCAAAGCCGGAAAGTGAAGGACTGTTACGATGTGATGCAGCGAATGCATCGTTGACATAAGCATCCAAAAGTGGGGCTAAATTTTGCACGATTTCAGATTCATGTAACTCCTCAAAAGTTGCTTTTTTCATCCCCATTTCATCTTCGTGCTCTCGTACATTGTTCAGGAATAACATGTCACCTGCAGCCATATTGCGAATCGCATCTTGGGCAATATCACCGCAAACATCAGGAACGTGTGTAATCGGACGACCCAACAATCTGCTCAACAAATCAGCGTGAGCGTCCATGTTGGTGAAATCGATTTTTCCGGGACGGCTCTGATGCGCGAGAATGATGACGCGGGCGCTAGCCAAACGGCGGAGGGTTGGTAGAATTCCTCGGAGGCGAGAATCATCGAGGAAGGCTTTGGTCTCAGGATGAAGGGGGCTGTTGACGTCTACGCGTAAGAGCACGCGTTTCCCCGCAAGGCCAGCATCGGCCAGGGTCAGTACGGACCCCATTGAACTGGCCGACCCGCGGACCGGTTATGACCCATTCGCCGACAGAAGACATTAGTCCCTGCACCATTTCGAAGGGTTATGGCGTGGTCCACCGATGCTCTTCGCGGCCCCGATGGAGAGGACTGGAGAGTCCCTACTTCTGAACTCGCTGCGCGCCAATCTCGCCTCATTTCGGCACTTGAAGGGAAGAGTGCGTGGATTAACGATCCAGTTGACATGTATTGGTTGGTTGGCAATCGGCAAGCCGGTGGTGTACATGTTTCATCGGGCGGGGATGTC
>CALCEF010000017.1 GCA_937901365.1 uncultured euryarchaeote
TTGAACATGCATTAACCGATGACTTAGAAGCCGCCATAGATCGATTGCTCGGCTACCCTGAAAAGACTCCGGGTGGGGAAATAATACCCAAAATTTCTAGAGTGATCGAACCGATTTCAGAATCCATGTTACTGCCACTCCATGCCCTCCCAGAGGGCCAATCAGGGCGTGTTGAAATGATGGTTCTCGAGGGCACAGATGTTCGAACGATGAGTACTCTTGGAATCGAGGTGGGCTCTGTTATCGATTCGCTTGAAGACCAATATTCCATCGGCGGCAAGTCTCTCATTATCGCTCCGGAAATCGCCAGCCTGATTTTGGTTAGAACTCTGTGATGTTTTTCTGGCGTAACGGCCTTATGCGCGCGCGCATACCGCCATCTATGGCAGCGGAGGAGATTTCGACAGAGGACGCGCTCGATTTGCTAGCGCCATCCGAAGAAGCTCTCTCTACAGCGGATGCAATTTCTGCAACCCAAACACCATCTGACGATGGACCAACGCTCTCTGAGATTGAGGCCGTTGAAGAACGAATGGAGAAACTCAGAAGGCGCGAACGTCATTTGCTTCGCTTGGATCGTTTGTTCTTATCTCGTGGAATCAATCTTTCCTTGACACTCCCAATTTTTGCACTCGCGTTGCAATTGGTCGGTAGAAGATATGCTGAAGGTTCCCCCTCCTGGTGGATTTCAAGTGTAGAATCAGGTTTCCCAGATGCAACCCTGAGTGTGGTAGCAGGGCTTCTGGCAACAATCATTCTGCTGGCTTGGATTGCTTCTCTTTTAGTCGTGCGGTCACTGCATAATACATCTCGTAAGGTGTTCCTTGCAGAAGGGCAATCTTTCATCCTCAGGGGTCGGCCATTTGAAAGTCTACATGGATACGAGGCGATTAACGATGTCACTAGAATGGCGGTTACTCGTGTCTCCGGCGTCCTAACTGTTGTCACATTTTCTGCAATCGCTCAGTTGGCGGCCACACTAGAAGGTGGGTTATCAGATGCAGGCGGCGTTCTAGTTGGATTGGCGATTGGAGGTACTTTTGCTGCAATCGGGTTGGATTTACTGAGGGGCGGTTCACACCATAACACAGTCGAAAGGTGGGGTCTGCTTGAGGCATACGAACCCCCACTACACCCCTCTTGCCCAGATCGGGTATTCACAGAAATTCTCACAACATGGATGGATCCTGTCCTAAGGGCTCGATTCGACACACACCTCCAATCTCTCAGAGATGGATTACAACCGGGAAAAGACATTCATTCAGCAATCGAGCACCTCTTGCACATGCGATATTTGGAAGCATTGGGTGAATTGACCAATCGACAAGTTCGCCAATCCATGGAGTACTATTTCCGTATGGACCGTCTTCCAGAATTGTTTGAAAATGAATGGTTCGATGAAGAAACTTGGACTCACTTATTTTTGCACATAAGGTCGAAATGTGCACCTTTTTTCCGACTACTTTCTCGGCTTCAGCACGATTTATCGGACGATCTTGAATCACTCCGTGCAGACGATTTACACTTTGATGTCGACATGCAAAATGTTGTCAGCGGTTCTGGTCATCTTTTCGCGTATCTCCATAACAGTGGTGAGGAGAGTCGAAAGATTGTAGTGAAGGTGCAAACACCTGATTTTCAACCGCATGAAAGTTCCTTCACACTCACCCTTGAATCTAGTTCAGCCCTGAAAGGAATCGATGCACACCTCCCCACTCTCTCAAATACGACAGATGATGTTCACGATGTTCTTGCTAGGATGATGAAGCACGGTGAAATGATTTGGCAAACGCTCCTCCCACAGCACGATGGTGAATCTACTGTTACGGTTCGGTTGGAGGATACAGACGGCAACCTGCTAGGAGGTAAGGTGCTCGCCGTTCAGGTTCGCCCTAAACTGCAAGAACGCATCCGACTTCGTGGAGGAATGGCTGCCGTAGGGGCTGGAATCCTTGCGGCATTATATCGGGTTGTTCCATGGGTTGCGTCATTGGCAGCCCTGTGAATGACCCTTTTTCTCCAATCGTTCTATTCAAATGGGAAAGGGGGGTCGGCAGTTCATGTCCGAATCAGAGGAGGCAAATGGCAGCGATGCTGACCTCCGTGATCAACTGAAGTCTATGGAGTCTAAACTTCGTCGACTTCGAGACATCCGACAGCAGCACAATGAGGCCGGAAAACGGAACGCAGATTCTCGTAACGCCATCCAGAAAGAATACAACAAACTCCGCGATGAAATCGATTCTAAATTAAAGGAAAATAAAGAAATTCGGAATAAAGCAAAGGCGCATCAAGCAAGGCGAGACGCGATTCAGCAGCAAATTCGAGAATTGATTGGCCAAGCCAAGGATTCCCGTGGAGAAAAAGGAAAGAAATCCCCTGTGCTTGAATTGAGCGAACTCCAATCTCAAATCGACAAGTTAGAGACTATGCTTGAAACCGACGGTTCAATTTCTCTCGACAAGGAAAACAAAGTACTGAAACTCGTCAAAAAGCACACCAATCGCAAGAAAGAATTGGAGCCATTGGTCGAAGAAGCCATGCGAATAAAGATCGATCTCGACAACATCGAGGGTAGTATCCAGGAACTCAAAGTGGAGGCAGATTCTGAGCATACCGCCATGATTGGATTCCACGAAGAAGCCGATAAGTTGTGGGAGACAATAAAGCCACTTTTCGAAGAACGAGATTTCAAGAAAGCAGAAGGTGATCGGTTACATGAAGCATTCCTTGAATGCCGTAAGCAGGCAGATGAGGTACACACCCAAGTGGTTGCAATGCTAGAACAAGTCAATCAAATCCGAGATAAACTCAAGCAAGAAAGACTTGAGGCCCAATCTTGGATCGATGACCACAATGATTCTGTTCGTAAGGCACTGAAGACACCAGATCAGGACGATCGGTTGGCAGATTCCTTGACGCAAGCACTTCTAGCGGGCGCTTCAATCAGTTTAGGTGGCAGTGAAACAGGTTCTAATGCAAACGCCCGAAATGATGGTCGCTCATCTCGAAAAGCCAACATGCGTCGCAGTGGTGCAGCAAGAGGTAACAGAGGCCGTACAAAATCTCGTGAAGAGTGATTGAACCGCATTGGGGTCCGGGCGCATCCTCAAATATACCGAATATTACCCATTTGATATGGCGCATTCTTCGGGCCCGTATAGGTCATATGACCGGTCCTGGGAAGAGATTGAGAGAATGCTCGAAATTGCCGAAGAACGAGTGGTTGAGTGGCAAGATTGGTTTGAAACATGTCGCGAAGAAGGGGATCGTGAAGGCATGAAAGAAGCTGCACGCAATTACAAAGCTCTACAGGGTGTAGTCAAGTGTTTGAAATGGGTACTGGGTGAGGAAGGAATCCCTAACCCGCTTGAGTGATTACCAACCACGTTGGTCCATTCTTACATCTAGGGATTCTATTTCCAAACCATCCATCGGTCTGCCAGCCATCATTGCACTGGCCTCAGCAATTTTATCTGCATCCTCAAAGTGATGAGTGGCCATTACAATCGCTTCCGCAGTCGTCACAGGATTTTCCGACTTGAAAATTCCAGAACCGACGAAAACACCATCCATGCCATGGCGCATTAGTAGTGCAGCATCTGCGGGTGTAGCAATTCCCCCTGCGGAGAATGTCACGACAGGTAATCGCCCCATCTCTCGAACCTCGCCGAGAACTTCAAGGACACTAGCATGAAGGTCATTCAGGGAACCAAAAGGTGTAGTGACAACATTCAGGGTATGTTCCGAAGCAGATTCAAGGCGTCGAAAACCGTTGCTAATCGTTGAAGCAATTGTTTCAAATTCTTGAGAAGTAGAGCGTTGGATCAGGTCGATTTCGGCCGCTACAAGTCGTGCGTGCTGGACTGCAGCAACGACATTACCTGTCCCTGCCTCACCCTTGGTACGAATCATCGCTGCTCCCTCGACCACTCGACGAACAGCTTCACCCAGATTCGTGCAGCCACAAACGAATGGAATGGTGAAGTCGTTTTTTGCAATATGATAGAATGGATCTGCTGGTGTCAGCACCTCGGACTCATCCACCATGTCTACTCCTAATGATTCGAGCACCCTCGCCTCCTCATCGTGACCGATACGCGCTTTAGCCATCACCGGAATACTCGTAGTTTCGATAATGCCATTAATCAAATCAGGGTGACTCATTCTTGCAACGCCACCATCGGCACGAATATCGGCTGGAACTCGTTCTAACGCCATTACACTGGTGGCGCCAGCGTCTTCGGCGATGTGTGCCTGCTCTGGCGTGACGACGTCCATGATGACGCCTCCCTCTTGCATTTTTGCAAAGCCACGCTTAAGCAATTCAGTACCCTTTCGCATGCGGTTAAGGTCAATCGCCATACCAATCAGGCGCTGGACCGATATCGCACATTAGAACCTTCTTCAGCGCTTTAGTCGTCAGCGAGGATGGGTGAATCGCCCTCAGCAATCTCTGCATCGACACATTCAGTTTCGTTCTTCTCAATCCATGCCTCTTCTTCCTCAGGCACATCGGTGTCTGCATAAATTGCCTCAACCGGACATTCTGCAATACATGCTCCACAGTCAATACATTCATCTGGATCAATCACAAGATACGTCGGGAGTTCGCGAAAGGCCTCAACAGGACATACTGCAACACAATCTTGGTACTTGTGGTTCACACATGCGGAAGTGACTACGTGGGTCATCAATACATGGGGGCAGCCATCCCAATATGAATCCTTGTAATCAGGTCGACCTAAAATGAACATTTCACAAATCCAAATCGATCGGTAAACCTTCAGAATCAGCTTTTGCTGCGGCAGCAGCCAACATCAGTCTTGCATTTTCAATCGGGTCTTGCCCAGGGTATACCTCTAATTTGACTCGGCCTTTTACCTGCTCTCCTGAGCCATCGGATAATTCTATAGAACCAGACACTAATCTGGATAAATCCAATCTAATATGGAGTGTGTTACCATCATCTATTCTGCTTTCAAGATCTGGTGAATTTGATAATTCGTTCAGCAATTCGGAACCCAAATGGGGGATGCTTTGCTTCGCCCCTTTTTTCTGTCGAATATGAGCACTTAACAACGTCATCCTTGCTCCATGATATGATTTCACTTTCTCTCTTGAAATCTCAGCCTCGCCACCTGAAAGCCAATTTAGGGCGGCCTCGATAACCTCAGTAGAACCCACTCCGCTGGAGGTTGCATTCCATGTTACGTTGTGAACGGCCACAGTTGTTGCGTACGGTGTCCAGCCTATGACCCCTACGGGGTCGAAGCATGGCGTTCAAATACTCGGGGCAGGTCGGCGGCTCGCTAGTGGGGTAGCCCCCGCGACAATCAGGAGATGAAAACATGGCCAGTAAGGGTGCAGCATCCAGAGCGGCAGCTCGCAAGCAGAAAGACAAATGGAAGGCAAAGCGATGGTATACCATCCGGGCCCCACGACAACCTTGGCATTTCAAGGTCATCGGCGAAACCCTTGGCGAAGAAGACGAACTCCTGATTGGTCGCATGTATGAAATCACACAGCAAGAAGTCGATGGCGATTTCACCAAGATGCATGTGAAGTTGAAATTCCGCGTCTCTGAAATCGTTGGCCAGGATGCGATTACAGAATTTGCAGGCCACGAAGTCCTCAAAGATCACGTTCGCCGACAAGTTCGACGATATCGTGGAAAAGTAGACGATGTAGTCGACGCCATTACCGATGATGGTTACTATGTTCGAATCAAACCGTTCCTCATTACGCAGGGTCGTGTGAAAACCAGCCAAAAGAAGGCAATGCGGGACGTATGTAGAGATGTTATTCTCCAGACAGCCGCACGCAATACGTGGGTTGACCTTCAGAAGCAGATTCTGTCCGGTGACCTTGAGCAAGCGGTTGAGAAAGCAGCCCGTACAATCGTTTCCGTCAAGACAGTCATGATTCGCAAGAGCCAACTCGTCCAAGATGGTGTCAACATGGATGATGGACCAACTCTAGATGAGATTCGCGAAGAGGAATCTCGAGTAGCGGCAGCAAAGAAGGCAGCCCTTGCAGCGGCCATGGAAGATGAAGAATCTGAAGATGAGGCGCCTGATGTCTTGGCCGCTGCAGAAGCAGCAGCTGATGATGCTGACGAATCATCTGAAGAAGACGATTCGGAAGACGAACCTGCTGAGCAGGAAGTCGTTGCTGAAGAGGCCGAGGCTGAAGCTGAGGAATCCACAGATACTCCTGATTATGCATCGATGAAGGTTGCTGAACTCAAGGAACTTCTCAAGGCAGCCGGAAAGCCAGTCTCTGGAAAGAAGGACGAGTTGATCGCCCGCTTGATGGAGTAGGTGAGCCCGATGGCTCGCCTCACAGTGTTGTGCGGCACTGGAATGACAGAGTTGGCCACCTCAACAGAAGGTGCTGAGGTCGAGACATTTCGTTCAGATACCCCGTTTGGGGAAGTCCCTTGCACATTGGTTCGCACGGGTGGCCACGAGATTCTATTCATCTACAGACACCACAGTCCAGATGGTAGTGTTAACCCACCACATAGCATTGAGCACCGTGCCAATGTCCATGCTGCAACATCGTTTGAACCGTCTACAGTCATCAGTGTCTGGTGTGTTGGTACTATGGACTCCGATTTTCCACCCGGTGTAGTCGGCGTTGCAGATGACATGCTGGACATCTCGGGTACTGTGTGGACTTTCCACGATTCGTCTGCCGTACATGTTAATCGAACGGAAATGTTCGATAGGGTATTGTCCTCAATCGCCGCAGAGACGTTGAAATCTCAACATGATGCTGGACCCAATGCCTACAAGCAAGTGGTGGCACAAGCGAGCGGCCCTCAATTCGAAAGTCGTGCAGATGTAGAGGCCTACCATCGTCTAGGTGCAACATGTGTGAATATGACGATTGGAGGGGAGGCGCGTTGTATGTCTGAAAAAGAACCACCACATGTCGGCCTTCTACTCTCAAGCAATTGGGCTGCAGGAAAAGATCCTGCGGACAAACTCGCCCCGGTAGATCATCACAGCGTAGAAAATCTCGCAGCCTCAATGCGGGCGCGTGTATGGGCGGCGATTTTGGCAATTGCAAACACACAGTAGGTTCATCGGCCTCGGTCGCAACCCCGCACATATGACAAGGCCAGTGAATGTCAATGAATGGGGCGAGGTAGACATTTCAGAGGAACCAGATGGTTCGTGGACGACCATGATGGGTCGCGTGGCACGATTCCACCTTAAGCACGATTTCGCCAATCCGGAAAACAATGGCCATGATATGGGATACCGCCTCGCCCTAGTGATTGAAGAATTAGGAGAATTGTCCGCTGCCATTACCAAAGGAAAGCCCAAGGAAGAAGCGGCCGAAGAGTTGGCTGACGTATTCATCCTGACACTTGGCAATGCATTGGCCATGGAAGTTGATCTCGAAGCTGAATTTCACAAGAAGTTGGACAAAATTATGCAGAGACCCTCCAAGCGTGGTGGCATGGGCATACGCGTGACTGAATATGCAGATTGAAACTCTAAAATTATAGAGTTCATGTATGGTTTGAATATTGGTGATAACTTGTTTGAGAACCTAACAGGAGTGCGCCTCGTCGTCGATATCAAGACGCTATATGTGTCGATTCTTGCTGTCGGTTCAATGGTGATTTGCAAAGAATATTCGATTGAAGGTAATTTCCCATTGACTCTAATTTCAACAGCGATCATCTTTCCAATCGTCTTCTCGATTGGAGGCGCCTACAAGAGACGTGAGAACGCTCTTTCTCACTATGGTTCAATCAAAGCAAACGGGCGCGCAATTTTCCATGCTGTG
>CALCEF010000018.1 GCA_937901365.1 uncultured euryarchaeote
CGACGAGGTGTTGTCCAGCACCACTTCCCTTGCCATGAACGAGGTTGATGACACCATTGGGTAGCCCAGCTTCATGCATAATACGCGCGAGAGCAAATGACAACAGAGGGGAGTCTTGAGGGGATTTCCAGACACATGTGTTTCCACACATGATGGCTGGAATCATTTTCCAAAATGGAACTGCTGATGGGAAGTTGCAGGCATTGATAATTCCACAAACACCCAGTGGTCTTCGGTAGGTGAACAATTCCTTATCGGGCAACTCTGAGTTCACGGTTTGACCATAGAGGCGGCGACCTTCGGACTGGAAGAAGAGGCAGGTGTCAATCGCTTCCTGAATCTCGCCACCACATTCTTTCAGCGTTTTTCCAATCTCACGCGCTTGCAGGCGAACGAGGTCATCTTTGTGTTCCATGAGTAGGCGCCCCATGTTTCCAATAACCTGTCCGCGCGTGGGCGCGGGCGTAGCAGCCCAACCAGGGAATGCTTTGCGAGCTGCTTGAAGTGCCTCATGTACGTCTTCCTCTGTAGATAGAGGGAATTCACCAAGGCAATCGTCCAACCATGCTGGATTGATCGATTTGAACGTTGACCCGTCGCTGGCCAATTTGAGTTCGCCACCGATGATATTGTATCCCTTTACACAAGGGTTGCCGTTTGGGTTGCTATGTTCTAGGAATTCCAGACCTGTCGAGAGTACCTGCGCCATATCTCGTCGAATGCAGACCCCATCATGAATGCTCGCTTGTCGGCGCTAGAATCCAACCACACAGACCGGGAGAATAGGAGATGAGATTTAGCCACATTAAAAGGGGTCCAAGTATTCTCATGGTATTGCTGTCGAGGTGACACTATGGCTGACGATGAAGAAAAAACACTCTCTCTACGCGTTGCAAAAGCGATTCCAAGTGATGTGGGTCACGGGCGTGCCCGCGTACCTTTTGACAACGACTTGGGTCTAAAACCAGGAGATGTAATTGAAATCAGTGGTGAAAGAAACACGGCAGCAATTGTCTGGAGATGTCGACCAGAGGACGCAAATCTCGGCGTCATTCGAATCGACGGAATCATTCGAAAAAATGCAGGCGTTAGTCTGGGTGACCGTGTGACCATCAAAAAGGTCGAAACCAACGAATGTGAGCGACTTGTTCTGAGTCCAGTGATGGCAAAGCAACAGAAGGTCAAGTTCGGTTCTGGAATCGAAGGTTTTGCTCGTCGTGGGCTTAACAAGCGCCCCGTGGTTGCTGGAGATCGAATCTTTATTCCCGGGATGACACTGTTTGCAGAGGCTTTGCCGTTCGCCATTGTTTCAACGAAACCGAAAGGTATCGTTAGAGTTCTACCCGATACTGAAATTGTCATCAAGGAAGAAATGGTTGAAGATGACGAACCCGGAGAGGTTTCATCAATCATGTACGAGGATATCGGTGGACTTGGAGATCAATTGCTAAAGGTTCGTGAAATGATTGAACTTCCACTCAAACATCCAATTCTCTTCCGGCGCCTTGGTATCGACCCCCCAAAGGGCGTGCTTTTGCATGGGCCACCAGGTACGGGGAAAACGATGATTGCAAAGGCTGTTGCCAATGAAACAAACGCGCATTTTACCAGTATTAATGGTCCAGAAATTATCTCGAAGTATTACGGTGAGTCCGAGAAACAATTACGCGAGATTTTCGACGATGCTGCTTCAAACGCCCCTGCAGTGATTTTCATCGATGAGTTGGATTCAATCGCACCGAAAAGAGAAGATGTTTCTGGTGAAGTTGAGCGAAGGGTTGTCGCCCAGTTGCTGACTTTGATGGATGGAATGCAAGGTCGTGACAACGTCGTTGTTATCGGTGCAACAAATCGTCCAGATGCTATCGATCAGGCACTTCGAAGACCTGGTCGATTCGATCGTGAATTAGAGATTGGAGTACCCGACAAGAACGGGCGCCGTGAAATTGTAAACATCCACACACGAGGTATGCCAATCGCTGACGATTTTGACATGGAATGGGTTTTGGACAATTCATACGGCTTCGTCGGAGCAGATATTTCCAGCCTCTCCAGAGAAGCTGCGATGAAGGCGCTTCGACGTTATCTACCCGAAATCGATTTGGATCAAGATGAAATTCCACCTGAAGTTCTTGAGAAGATGGAAGTTCAGATGAACGATTTCAAAATTGCGATTAGAGATATTGAGCCAAGCGCGTTAAGAGAAATTTATGTTGAGATACCCGAGGTCTCGTGGGAAGATGTTGGAGGCTTAGATGAGGTTAAGGAACGACTCAAGGAAAGTGTCGAATGGCCATTGACGATGCCCGATCGATTCGAACATTTTGGTGTCAAACCACCTCGTGGTATTGTTCTATTCGGAGCCCCTGGAACGGGCAAGACGTTGATTGCGAAGGCTATTGCTCATGAGGCAAAAGCGAATTTCATTACCGTCAAGGGACCAGAACTAATCTCAAAGTGGGTCGGTGAATCTGAGAAAGCAATTCGTGAAGTTTTCAAGAAGGCTAAACAGGCCAGCCCCAGTATCATATTCCTCGATGAATTTGAGTCAATTGCTGGTGCTCGAACACCCAATTCAGGTGAAGGAAGTGATGTTTCAAATCGGGTTGTAAATCAGATGTTGTCCAGTATGGATGGCGTTGAATCGATGGAAGGTGTCATCGTAATCGCTGCGACAAATAGACCCGAAATGATTGACCCAGCACTATTGCGCAGTGGTCGATTTGAGAGGGTCATGCACATCCCACCTCCTGACCACGCAAGTCTCAGAAAGATCTTGAAAATCCACTCCAAGGGTATGCCACTAGGTAAGTTCGATCTTGAAAGTCTGGCTGACAAGATGCAAAATTTCACCGGAGCCGATGTTGAAGCAGTTTGTCGCGAAGCGGCTCTAATCGCCATGCGGGCTGAAAAGAAATCTGTCTCAAAGAAACATTTCGAGGAAGCAATCGCTAGAGTTCGCCCCACAATTACACCTGATATGATTGAGTACTATACCAAATTGGAAGGACTCTTGACCAGTGGGTTGGAAAGCATCCGAAGGAATAACGACACCTTGATGGGAATCGAAAGCGTTTGAGGTGAGTATATGCCGGCGGCTTTCTCTGCAGAACTGTCTGGTCGTCGTGTCGTAGACAGTCGCGGAGATTTATTGGGAACTGTTGTAGATTTGTTCATTGATGATGTCAGTGGTAATGTGCTTGGTTTACTTCTTGAATTGGACGAAGGTTTGGATCCGAAATTGCTACCCTGGTCCACTTTTGGAGAACATTTGGTTGTTCCAACCGATGAGGTTGCATCAATTGATGAAGAGATTCATTTGAGCCGTTGAGGTCAAATTTTCGCCGATACAGAACCTCCCATCACCCCCAAACCGTCTTAAGGCTTGGTTCAGCGTCTCGCGGCTGCACATCCTATGGATGTGGGGAGTCAGTCGATATGAGAATTGGTTCGGTTGACATTGGTACTGTCCTCAAATCGCGTAAGACGCGGCGAACGGGATTGATGGTTGCATTCTATGCAGTATTGGCGCTTTTGCTTTACAGCATCGTCGGTTCCTACCTCGTCCCAAGTGACCCACATCTATCGGCATACGACGATGATTGGGATGATTTGTCAGCATTCAGAGCCGATCTCAAAGGGATGGGAGTCGATACAACGAGCATGATTTCGAGTCCTGTGCTATTGGGTGAAATTGAGAATCCAGAAGATACAGTATTCATGGTCACTGGTGTGGAACAGGATACCATTTCATTACCTCGATTTACGGGGGACGTCGATGTGGTTGAGTGGAGAGAATCTGAAGGATATACCACCACTGAGATTCAAGCGATTTTGCAGTATGTTGCGTCCGGTGGAACGCTAATCGTAATGGATGACTTTGGTTTCTCGGCAGGACTTGCGGAGGCATTTGAATTAGGATATAGTGGGCATCAACTCTACGATGAAGAAGCCTGGGCGCGTGGGCTCGACTACAATTACGTCTGGATGAACTCATCAAATCCCTATGATTACACTGGAACGGATAAGTCGGGCTCACATCCTTGCTTTGCTGATGCTGACAATGATGGAATCATCGATCGATTGGATTCCCTACCAGATAGTCCAGTCAACAGTGCTGATACCCCGACCATCGCTGAGGCTGGACTTTGTGCACACCACATTGAAGCTGACGGAACATGGAATTTCAGTACGAATTACAATGTTCTATTGAATACACCTTCAGCCTTTGACAAACAGGAGGCTGAGGAGAACTCCGATAACCGATATGCTTGGGGCACCTCCAGTCAAGATTCCTACCTCGATACCAATGACGACGGGCAGGGTGATGTCGGATTTGAAGGTGGAGGAATCGAAAGCGATGAGCAGGGTCCGTTCACAATGGCTGTCAAATGGTGTGCGATCAAAGATTGTGCAGAAAACCCTGGACAGAAGATGGGGCGTGCAATCTTTGTTACAGATGGTTCAGTTTTGATGAATGCCATCTATGACTGGGAAGAAACCAATCAGGAAACATACGGTGATCTGAATGGAAAAGTCATGCCTGAAAACGACAATCGTCGCTGGATTCTTGATATCATAGCTGAATCTCTGCTAATGCATACCGCTGGCGATGAGTACAACGGCACTTCTGCAGCGGGTAAACAAGTCATCTTTGATGAAAGTCGCCATCAGCAAACCAGTGCGATGGGTGACACCTACAATCTCATCTACTACATTCTCGTTTACTTCACAAATGACTGGATGGCGATGTTGTTCCTTTTCCTTGCTCTTTTCGTCGCCTTTGAGGCAGTCATCATCAAGAAGGTTGATCCAGAACCATGGCGACATGTATTCAGCATCATTTACTACGGATTCGGTGATGCTAGAAGGTATGGATACTACGGACGTGCTAACAAAGTCAAACAGGTTTTACTGTCTAGGGTGAGGAATCTCAATTCATTGACCAGGGATGAGTTTGATGCACTGCCGGCTCGTGAATTACAGAAGATGATTGGCGACCCCGTACTCATCAAGTTCGTCTTTGAGGACCGAAATTACAGTCTTGAACAGCTCGTTGCTGTAGTCAAACGTGTCAAGATGTGGGGGCGCAAGTAGCGTAGGTGATGTGAAATGTGGACTCGAAAGGCAGCATTACTTCTGACATCTGGGATCTCTCTTGTGTTGATTGGAATGATGATTGCGAATTTCCAGTTGATGATTCTCGGCCTCATGTTCATTGCTTTCTTAGCCATCAATTCTTGGGTATCCGGCCACGGAGAATTGGAGGTTGTACGTACACTATCTGCAGACAATCTCTACAAAGGCGATGATTTGTATGTAGAGTTGGCAATCACAAATAGTTCATTCCGACGAACTCAACAGTTGGAAGTCTTTGACAACGTACCTCACGAGATGAAGTTGCGCAGCGGCCTCAACTACATGCGCGTCAATCTTGGCCCGGGGGAAACCACACGAATTCGCTATGTGTTACGATGTCCACTCCGTGGCCACTATTCATTCGGACCAGTTTCGATACGATATCGAAACACATTCAATCTATTCAGCCAAGAAATGTACATCGACCATCGCTCTGGCCTCATTGTATTCCCACAGGTAAGAGAAATTGAGGAAGCGATGATTCGCAGTCGAACGCCAAAGATGTACACTGGTGCAATGACCCTTCGAACTCCTGGCCCTGGATCTGAATTCTATTCGCTACGTGAATACGTCCCAGGGGACCCGTTCAAGATCATCAATTGGAAGGCATTTGCTCGAACAGGCGTCATGATGGTAAACGAAAAATGCCGTGACGCTGTTACAGACGTGTTCATTCTACTCGATTCTAGAGACATCAGTAGGATTGGAACCGTTTTGAAAAATCCACTTGAAATGGGAACTGTTGCCGCTGCTAGTTTAGCATCTTATTTCATCAAGAGGCGAGATTCTGTCGCCCTTGCTGTCTATGATGACACGCTTTCCTACCTACCTGCTGATGGAGGGGACAAGCAGTATTTCAAGGTCCTATCCAGTCTTGCAGGAGTGGCTCCGAAGGGTGATATGCCACTTCAGGCTGTGACCAATTCTCTTGCTCCAAGATTCAGTAGAGGCAGTCCCGTATTCGTGATTTCTAGCCTTGAAGGTGATGGAACAGTCCCTCATGCGATTCGTGACTTGGCGGGTCGCGGACACGAAGTTGTCATCCTCAGCCCATCTAGTATTGACTATGAGAGGTTGGTCAGTCGAATTCCTCGGATGTCATATGAAGTAATGAAACTCGAACGACAAAATCGACTATCGGCAGTTGCCGGCTACGGTGCAAGAGTCATCGATTGGATGCCAGATGTTGAATTGAGTCAGGCCCTGTTACAGGTGAAAATGTGAGGAGGTGAATGAATGGCAGATGAAGTAGCACAACAAGAAGAAGGGTTGACCACACTCCATCTGCGAACCTTGCGAAAGGATTGGCGTGTTGTTTGTCTACAAATGGTTGCCAGCCTTTCTCTGATCTGGCTGTTCCTGACCATGACCCAAGTATTTGGGCACTGTCACCCAAGTTACGTTGCCAATGATGCATGGTGTCCTGCATTGGATCACACATTAACTCTGGATGAGATTGAAGAAGGATTTGCTGGTACTGAACTTGATGGGTTGCCCTTACCAGATTGGGTTACCGGTCAAGGTAACGAAGGAGACGGGCGATATTTCGTGCCTATACTATTGACCATGGTCATTGCAGGCGCTTGGGTTGCACTCAACTTCCAGCCACCTGCCCGTAGGCGAAAGATTACCCTTGGATTATTGGGAACCATGATTCTATTCCTTGCTGGAATGTTCCTACTCACTTGGACATTTGGGATGATTATGAGTTTCGATTTGTACCTTCCATTCGGACACTCGGATGATTCGATGAATCATGCGAATCATTTGGTTTGGCCTTTATCAGTCTACATCCAATTGCTCGTAATGTTGTTTTTCATGGCCCCTGTTCTCTTTGGCTTGATGGGTATTTGGGGGCTTTCAAAACGCATGGTCAATTGGTCAATGGCATACATGCTCATTTTCCTTGGATTGTATGCTCTACTGTCCTACGAGGGAGTCGTCAGTCAATTGTCAAGTGCATCGGATCCATACTCTCCAGGGCTTAACCCGTTACCTACACAAATTGGAGAAGCAGATACATTGGGTGGCTTGATTTCTGGCGAAGTTTGGAATTTGTTGCTGGTGGCAATATTGTTGATGGTTTACACGGAAACTGCCCAAGCGACGATTCGATTCCTAGAGTATGCATTCAGATTACCTGAATCTTGTAAGAAGGACCCTGAGTATGTGCGTCAATTCCAAAGTATTCTCAACACACATATGCAGCACACGGTTGTCGTCATTCTAGCGGTAGGATTTGTAACCATGCTCGCCCTAAAGTTCGATGATCTGATCATCGATGTCGTGGGATGGGCGGGTTCCGGCCAATGGAGTGGTCAAGTCAGAGAATCGCTGGAATTACGCCTCACCTATGGAAAGGTGATTTCAGCAATGCTATTCCTGACATTTGTTGCAGGTTTGCGTTACATTGTTCCCTGGCAGAGAATTTCTGGGCTCGTTGAATCAGCTCTTACAAAGAAAGGAAATACGAATCCATAATCATTCACTATTGACGTGAATTCTTTGGATAATTCGGGCCAAAACTTCACCAAGAAGAAGGGCGCAAATGGGTAAACCACAAACGGTTACAGGCCATAAGATGGTCTCTGACAAATTTGAATCGGCCCACAACCACTGTCCCAACATGACTACAACTGCAATCGATATCAGTAACCCTATTTTTTCTAGATAACCAGGAAATCGGCGACCATGGGTTTCTTCACGACCTATGAGAGTCTTCACTCCCTTTCCGTCATCCATTGTTACACCTACATATCCAGATCTGATAACTCTCGCTCAAGATCGTCGAGCGCATCTCGTTTAACTGGGTCAGCCGGTGGTGGAACTCCATTTTCTGTTGACTCTCGAGCATCTGCGGCGGAGTCAACCTCCGAAAGGGCGACATCGATACTTGACATCAATGCAGCCTCATCAGCATCGCCGGCAACATCAGCCGGAGTCAATCCAGCAGAAATTCGGGTTGAAATATCTACACCATCAGATTCTGCAGCCTCTTCTATCGGTTGCCAAGTTGAATTCGAGGCTGGAGCAGCACTCGCTTCTGGCGTGGGTGCCGCGGCGGGGGCGCTTGGTGCGACGACGGGTTGTTGAGAAGGAGGAGTGGCCGCAACCACATCTTCTACCGGATTCATGTGGCGAATCGCTTCATTGTTAATCTCTGGACGCTCATGCCGTGCCAAGCCATCCATTTCGAAGGGGAGGCTACCGCTACGTTGGAATGACCAGAGGGCACCTGTAGGTTCTTCCCCGGTGAGGCCAGCAACATCTAGCCGACGCAACAGAGATTCTAGGACCTCTACAGTTTCAGCCAAACCAACTGCGTCTCCGGCGGTACGACGATCCGCATCTAGGTAGATTTCGTCAAGAGAGCGTTGTATTAGGCGGCGTGCCTCGACGGAAATGTATGGAAGGGCCTCTGGCATGTGGCTGAATCGCTCCAACGGTTTCACATCTTCAGCGGGCAACCCAAGTTCAACTAGACCACGCAACACCTCCTGCATTTGGGCCAACATGGTTACTGAGCGCTCATATTCATCTAACAGCCCTTCAAGATCGATGACAACATGCTGAACGGTTTCTGCCAATTGGTGCTCAAGTCGAGATTGTACGGACCATCTTGTCAGACCACGAACTGTTGAGGCTGTTTCTGGTGCTTGCCTCTCTAGAAGGTCCATGACCTCAAGTGAAAGCAGATGGCGCGGTGTCTTTGCAACCTCATCGACACTGTGCTGAATGATGGTTAACGCTCGCTCAACAGCTCGATCGAGAAGTACGATACTGTAACCTCGACTTCGAGCATTTGCCATGCGATCAAGAACTGGCTCGAGACTGGAAAGACCGCGATCATCTCCAAGGAGCGCTTGTGCAAGAGGCTCTTCGGCCAAACGGGCGCGTATGCGGTCGGCTTCCTGTAGATCCAGAAGAGCCATTTCGTGTGCCTCTTGGATGTCTTCTGCCTGTTCAAGCAGCATCCTCAATTCGGTTTCTGATTGGGCCTTACGCGCATCGAGATCTCCAAGTTCGCGGAGCAGAAGACGACGCTCCTCCATCATTTCACGAAGTTCGGATTGCATGATTGTGGATTTACGCTCGGAATCAAGAATGCGGCCCCTCTCTTCTTCCATTAGGCGGCGGTGGGCATGCGCTTCTGCCTCTAGTTCTACAAGTTCAGCACGCTGACTCTCGATTCTACGTTCAACTTCGTCAAGTTCGCCTTGACCTGTTCGATGACGATCACGTTGCGCATTGACCTGTTCGGTGAGAACGCGTTGCAATCTCTCGTCGTGGTCAAGGGATTTTCGAACTTCATCCAAACGAGTTTCAGCAGCGCTAAGTTCGGATTTTGTTGTTGCTTCTTGAGTTGATAACTCGCGTAAATCGGTGAGAAGTGCTTCACGTGACTCGAATTCACCCAAAGCGCTGGCGAGTTCTTCAGCGCGCTTTTCGATCATGTGCTCCAATTCAGATACACGTTTTGACAAGCGGTCGGATAGTGATGTTGCTTCATCTGTTGCTGATTCAGCCGCACGAGCCTTGGCGGACAAATCATCGATTTCACGGTGGAGGCCGCTTCTCTCATCACGAGCCTCACTCAATGCAGATTCTAGATCATGCATCATTTCCCTCGCTTCATCTCTCGAGGCCCGCGCATCAGCAACTTCTCTCTCTAGACGGCCCTTTTCCCTCTCCAGCGAAATTTGAGTATGCTCAAGTTGTTCGATTCGCTTTTTGATTTCACCACCAGCAGGTGTGAGTACCTTTGAGCTGGCTACTGGCATCAATTTGGCCATGGGTCCACCACTTTCCAGCATCTTCCAAGTGGAACGACCGGATTCCATCGCTTCAAGACCAAGGTCGAATCCAAAGAGTGCATCGAGACGGCCTGCTAGCAATCGCTTGCGGTCATCCGAACGGGTACGGCAGCTAGCAACAGCATCGGTAAAATGCGCGAGAGAAAAATCATCTACGGTAGACCCGGACAAACCGAGTCTAGATCTTCTCTCTAATCTGTGTGAATGCAAGCGTCGCGAGGATGTGGACAATGCGTGAATTGTATCAGAAAGTGTGGCACCTTCCGATTCCCGAACACCTGTTGGTACGCCATCGATGAGTAATATCGAAATGGGTTCTGCTGAATCGGAGACAGATTGTATGTATCCTGTGAGACGATCTTCATGCGCCATTCTAAGATGCGATATCAATTGGTCGATTCCCGATTTGCTTTCCTTAGTAATGAATCCTTCAGGGAGTACATCATTCGATACTTTGCCATCTCCATCCAACGCGCCAACAAGGCTGGCGGCGTTGGAAAGTGCTGCATACGCATCAGAGCCGTGCCGACACCAAATAGCGAGTCCTGCTTGACCGGCTTCCGTAAGCATCAGTTGGCCACCTTCTAACCGCAGGTTGGTAGATAGTGATTCACCTTGACTGAATTTTGATGATAGGCCACTGAGATGTTCATGCCCCAAAGTGGCGAGGTCTTCGGGTGTTGATGGAAGTTCACCACTCGAATGGATGACTACGCCGTCCTCAAATGCTAATCCACCCATAACCTCCTCCGATTCAGTGATACGATCGACAAGTAATGACAAATCTGTAGTTTCGATAGGTAGGGCTGCAGCGCCCTGTGCGAGTAATGAAGCGATATCCGAAGGATCTGAAAACGCCTCAGGAATTCTTCGAGCAACTTCAGTGAACTGCGACGTCGTCCAAGATGCGCCACGTGAATTCAAATCATGGGCATCTGACAATTCCAATAATCGGGCTTTGGCGGCATCGCCTGTGACGAATGTTTGCTTTGCTTCTGATTCCGCCAACCATCCAACGACCCTGCCTCCATGCACCAAGCGATGCGCACAGGCAGTTTTTGCTCGAGGTTTGTAATGTGAGATCACCCCTGTTTCAAAGGGCATTTGATTTTGTCCTACACTCAAATCGGTTTCAGAGTCAACAGCATTTCCAGGGGGTAGATTGAACATTTTCACACCTCAAGTAAGTCTTCGATAACAGGTCTTAGCGTCCTCGCCTCATGACTCAAACGGCCAACAGGCAATACATCACTGGTGAGCCAAAGACTGGAACCGCCTCGAATCGCAGTTGCCACCATCGTTGCCTCGCCCTCAAACCACATCTCATCGATGCGGCCGACATTGAGGGTTGATGCCATTTTCATAGCTCGATGGAAAAGGGTGATGTTGCCTTTTCCTTCACCACCCACAATCTCTCCATCTCCTGACAGCAAGCACGCCTCGATTTGATCGAGATTTGTCAGCAAACGAGTCAACATGGGTGTCCTCAAAAGCCATCGAGGCAGAATCCGACTTCAAGAACTTGTCCCATGCCGGCCCCTAAGGGGGCCGTTTGCCGGGTGAAATTGATTCGCCAACTGAAAAATGGTGAAAAATGGGTTTTTCACCTCTAATCATGAGGGCATTAGACTGCTAAACTCGATCAAATTATAGAGGAAAAAATGATTTTGATTTTTCAATTGAATGTTTTAATTTCCAATTGATATATTCATGTAATTATTGGGGTCGATTTGAAGAAACAAACCCCTTCCCCGAACTGTGTCAGCCTCACTGAGTGTGCAGTCTTGCAGCCGATGTGGCCATCCTGCAGTCCTGCATCAGA
>CALCEF010000019.1 GCA_937901365.1 uncultured euryarchaeote
CCGCCTTCATCCGTTCCGGCAGCGGTTGCATTGATGACAAAGTAGTCACCCCTGTTCACTGTAAATGATGCATCTCGGTCATGGAATGTCACCGTCTCTCCAATCGATCCATACACATTGGCATCGTTGACCCGTCCATCAATACTGGATCCGTTTACACCTACAGGTGGGACGATTGAGAAGGTTACACTAGAGGTGTGCAAATTCTGGGATAATTCGGTAAACCGAACAACTTGGAACCCATTGTCTAGTGCTCGTACACTCATCGTCGCATAGGGCGCACCTTTGTCAGGAGCTGCGATCGCATCATCGATCATCAAGTAAACAGCACTAGCCAAGAGTACTGTAATCGCCATGAGCAAAACGGTTGCAATCACGGGGCTAACCGCCTCGTCTTCACAGACCCTTTCGCGTCTCATCGGCCACCGAAGGTGGCCAACGACCTGTAAATACACCGGCAGTTTGCCGTAAAATGAGTCGAGAATCAAGTCCAGATTGAAGCGCCAGCGCTCAAACTTTGGTTTCCTTGTTCTTGAGTCGTAGGCCCTTGTAACCGCACTTGCGGCATCGAGAAGCACGCAGTGCATTTCGTGCGTTGCACTTCATGCATACTCGAACGTTGAGCAGGCGTGCTTCAGCCTCTGGGAATCGAGCCATGAGCCCGCCGACCTGCTCCCCCTATTTAATCGGCGTGGAAATCTAACGCCCCCGTAGGGGGCGGTGAGACCGTCATTGTCTTGGGTTGCACACACCTCCCTAGGTTCGGTTAGGATGCGACTTGAGCGATTGCCAGGAATTCACCACGATTCGGCTTGCATCGTCGTATCGGGTACTGAATCAACAGTGATTGTTGATTCAGGAACATCTTGGTATCAAGCCAATTTGGTAGAGCGTTTGCTCCCACATCTTGAGGGGCGCGCACCGGTTGAAGCGATTCTTCTTTCCCATCGTCACTTTGACTCCTGCGCTGCAGCACCTCATTTGGCTGAGTACTTTGGTTCAAAGATTAGGATTCACGAGGACGCAGTTGCCCCCCTCGCAGGCGGTGATTTGTTCACAACATGGGCGAGTCGATATGATTCAGACATGCCTCCAATCGAGGCTGAAGGATTCTCCGATGGTGATCAAATCGACCTTGGAGACACAACCTTGCAAATTCTCCATACACCTGGTCACACAATGGATGCTTGCAGCTTCCACATTCTAGAAAAGGATGCAATCATTTGTGGGGATTTGATTCCCGCTGCAGGCCACCCCTCAAGAGCGGATCTCCCGACAGGAAATCTGATTGATCTGAAATCAAGTTTGGAGAGAGTATCATCCTTGTCGCCGAAACTATTGGTCTGTGGCCGCGGAGATGCAATCTCTGGTTTGGAGCGCTGTCGAGAAGTGCTACAAAAGCACATAGAATCGGTTGAACTCAGAATTGAAAGAGAAGGTAGATTACCAGCAGGTTGGCCAAAACCGGCAGAAACATGTCATTGGTTGACTCCCGAACCAGCGTGGTCGTTCCAAGAACAATGAGGTGAAGAAATGCAATTGCCGTGGTGGGGTTGGTGTCTATGGGGATTTCTCCTCTACTTCGGGTATTACCTTGCAAGAAGCCTGCTGCAAGTCGTTTCATTCAATTACCAAGAATTCAGGTCGAGGAAAAGAGACGATGATTGACTCTACCAAGTTTGACTTTCGTCATCCTTCTTCTCTTTCTTGTAATGTCGATAGCAGGGTTTGCAGATTGCGAGCCTTCGCCCCTCTCCAACCAAATCTCCCTCATCCCAAACATCGGCTAGGTTATCGAATGCGATACTGCGTCCGCCGTGACTCTTGTCGGCCCAATTGGTACAGTCTTTGATGGCGCAGGGTTTCTCACCATCTTCCAATTCCTTGCTTCTTCGCTTGCGCCCGGTTTCTTCTCCTGAACCCTGTCTGGCCTTGCGTGCCTTTGCTTTGAAGCCCATGTCAATCACTCTTTGGCACTCCTACTTGACTCCGTCGATTCTCAATTTCGCTCGATTGTTGCTTCACGATCGGGGCCGACACCCACGCTGACGATTGGGAATCCAAGCAACCGCTCAATTTTCTCCACATAGGATTGTGCGTTTTCCGGCAGGGCCGCGAACCCTGTTCCATCCTTGGCTGCAGCCCGTGCAATTTCCAACCATTGCTCAAGAGATAGCGCTTCAAACCCTGGGACGGTTTCGTAGACAGGTTCACACTTGGCCAGCCGTCCAATTTCGGCTGGGACCTCATGGCAAGGTTCGCCATCGATCGTATATCCAACACAGATTTTGAGTTCGGAAAGTCCCCCCAACACATCGAGTTTGGTCAGGGTAACGCCGTCGAATCCATTCATCCTGTGCGCATGACGTAAGACAGCGATGTCCAACCATCCACATCTTCGTGGTCGACCGGTCGTCGTGCCAAATTCGTGCCCAACATCAGCCATGTGTTTCCCATCAGCATCCATCATTCCTTTGCCATCATACAATTCCGTGGGGAATGGTCCCTCTCCCACGCGCGTAGTATATGCCTTGACAACACCATACGTTTTCTCAACGTGCCCAGGATGTATGCCGGCACCATGTGTAGCATTACCGCGACTTGTCACTGACGAAGTCACGAATGGGAATGTACCTTGGTCAATATCCAGAAGGCAACCTTGTGCCCCCTCTAGTAACACATGTTCGCCCTGTTTCAATGCCATGTCAAGCATCAGCCCCGTAGGGGCGACAGCATCCCCAAAGCGCTGCCAAATCCAAGAGAGGTCGAGTGCTAGGGATTGAGGTGTGATTTCACCATGGAGACTTGCCTGCTTTGAGATGGTATTCCAACCAACAGGATCATCTGGAGAAGGTACAGTATCTTTGATTCCGAACAAATCGAGTCTCGCATTCATTCGATTGGCCGTATAGGATAGCCACTCTGAATCAGCCATGCGGGATGGGATGTCGCAGAAGCGAACACCAACTCTCTCGATTTTGTCTCCATAGGTGGGTCCAATGCCGCGTTTGGTCGTACCAATTTTCGTATCGGTGCCATCGATTCTACGATGGAATGGGAGATTGACATGGGCTCGTTCACTAATCCAAAGTCGCTTTCCCTCGGGTCTCTCGCTTCCAAATGCATACCAATCTTCCAACTCTTTCTCCAAAGTCCAAGGGTCGATGACCATTCCATCTCCGAGAACAAGCTGACATTCAGGATAGGTAATTCCACTGGGCAGATGGTTCAACTTCAAGGTTCGATCACCAATGACAATCGTGTGCCCTGCATTGTTCCCTCCTTGGAATCTGGCAACCCAACTGGCTTCGCTAGCGAGTTGGTCGACCATCTTTCCTTTTCCTTCATCACCCCACTGTGCACCAAGCACCACTGTGGCAGGCATGATGGGGGCGCATTGCAG
>CALCEF010000020.1 GCA_937901365.1 uncultured euryarchaeote
TACTGGACCGGACTACGAGTCTGCGCCTTTTGCTGCTGATGTCTGGGTCGCTGGCTTGCCTCGGCTGCACATCGATGTGTCTACCACCACTGTTGGCGGACAGATCTACGCTCTGCTGGAGGATTGCAACGAGAATGGTTCGTGCATCCACGTTGGCCACGCGATCATGGACCTGCGTTACCACGAGGGCGGGACTGAGGAGCAGACTTGGTTGCCGATGTTCGAGACTATCAACGCGAAGATGGAATTCTTCGGGATGGATGTGCTGGTTCGTGAGGGGCACTACCTTCGGTTATCACTTGCGAGCACTGGTGAGGATTACTTGCCCGCTTCGACTAGTTCTGTTGTCTCCATTCAGGAAGGTGCCGGCTCGAATCTCTTGTTGGATTTGATTGACCCCGCAGAGAAGTTGTGGTTCACGCCGCCGGTTTGTACGCATTCGCAATGTCTTGACTGGCTCAACCAAACAGTCAGCCAGTGACCTCTCCCAAAGTTCGCTACGCGCACAACGAGTGCCCTTTGGCCGGGGGTTGGGTGGCCAGTGTGTGCGGAGGTGCTGGGCGTGTGCTATGTGTGCTGCGTGTCGGGAAACTGTAGTCGATTACCATTCAATCGTTGGGATTTGTCCGACGGGCCAATCTTGAAAGTGACCGGCACCGCTCGATGAGCGATGTTGGAAGGCAATGTGAGCGAGTACCGGACAGACACATCACCGAATGAAGAGGTCAGTCCTCTAGCCATGGCCATGGGAATCGGCTGCTTGGTTCTCTCATTACCTGCAGCGGTCATCGGAATCATGGAATTCGTTGATGCAACGAATTATGGAATTCTGGGTTGGACGATGAATTCCATCCTCTACAGCTCCACTTCAGTGCTGCTTCTCATCGGAACCGGACTTTGGCTGATGGGAATTTTGAAGACTCAGTTAGCGAAAATGTCAGTGGGTATCCCTCTGGTAATGTTATCACTGTTCACCTTGATTCGTAGATATACAGAAATCAACGCCAATCTACAATCTTGGGGGGAGAGTTTCGTTCAGGGTCTAGACTATCCTTGGGTTCACGAGCAGATGGAATTGTCATTTTTGGGGATTCTCATCGGTGTCATCATCATGACGAAGTGAGACGATTTATTCTCACGCGACATTGTCGAGGCCGCGGCCTAAATCCGCAAGAAGGTCCGCGGCCTCTTCGATACCCACCGAAATCCGCACCAGCCCAGGAGTGATTCCTGACTTGGCTTTGTCCTCATCCGAGACCAGCCGGTGGGTCATCGAAGCAGGATGCTGAACCAGTGTGTCGACATTACCCAGACTGACCCCGAGGCTGCACAGGCTCAACCCATCCATGAACTGCCCAGCAGCCTCGTAACTACCCAACTCAATGGAAATCATCGCCCCGAAATCATCCATCTGCCGCGCTGCGATTTCGTGGCCCTCATGCGTTGGCAGTCCCGGCCAGAAGGTTTGCAGAACCTTGGGGTGAGTGTCGAGGAATTCGGCGACCGCGCGGGCGTTGGCGCAGTGTTGGCGGATGCGGATTGGCAGCGTCTTGAGTCCAATATTCGTCAGCCAGCAATCGAATGGGCTTGGAACCGCTGCCCCTAGATACCGTTGCTTGAGCCACGGCCCCTCTTCCATCCATTGCCGATCGGCGCTGACGACGACGCCTCCGATCACCGTTCCATGGCCGTTGATGTACTTCGTAGTGCTGTGCACAACCACGTCCGCACCAAGTGATAGCGGCCTTTGCAAGGCGGGGGATGCGAACGTATTGTCGACGATGACCTTGGCTCCGTGCGCGTGGGCGATGCTTGCGGTACGAGCGATGTCGATGATGGTCATCGTCGGGTTCGCCGGACTCTCGAGGAAGACAGCTTTCGTGTTCGGGTGTGCGGCGAACTCAGCCTCCAGCAGGGTGGGGTCGAGTTTGGCTACCCTGCTGTGGCTGATTCCTATTGTTGGGAATTCTGTTGTCAGCAGGTTGTCGGTCGAGCCGTAGATTACTTGCTGTGTTATGATGTGGTCTCCGGCTTGGACGATGGAGAGGAATGCTGCGTTTATGGCG
>CALCEF010000021.1 GCA_937901365.1 uncultured euryarchaeote
TGTTCGACGCCTTTGCACTCGCTGCGATTGCCGCGCTAAGGACAGCAACAGTCCCCGCAGAACGATTCGATGTCGGTGAGGATTACAAATTACCAGTCGCCGGGACACCAATCATGTGTTCATATCAAAAGGTCGGAGGACGTTTTGTTTATGACGCCTCCAAGAGAGAAGAATTGGGTGGAGACGAACGAATTCACATTACCTTGGGCGATGAGGGTCATGTCCACTCACTCCAGAAGGGTCTAAGAGGAGTGTTCACCGCGGCGGAATTCAACGAGATAATGGATGCAGCACAATCAAGATGTACTGAACTCCGAGATATCGTTCACAAACTGGAGGACTCACAATGAGCAAACGGACCCAAAAAACAGGTGCAACAGCCCGTTTTGGAAGCCGCTATGGTGTTAGTGTACGGCGTAGAGCTGGTGCAGCAATTGCCAAGGTGAAGCGATCATACACTTGCCCAGTTTGTCAATATCCTAAGGTAAAGCGCCAAGCAAGTGGAATCTGGGGCTGCAAGAAGTGTGGCCACAAATTCGCTGGTGGTGTATGGGAGCCATTCACTCGTGCCAGTGATGCAAACAACCGTATCATTCGTCGTGGACTAGAAGGAGCCACAGCAACCGACATGGCGGTCATCGCATCACAGAAGGCAATCGAATTCGAGCGCGCTCAAGCGGAGGCAGAAGAGCGTGGTGACGAAGAAGAGTGAGGCCTGGTTGGCCACGATTACGACCACTTCTAGCGATTATGTCGCTTTAGCGGCGAGTCTCGCGTGCGAAGAAGTAGACTGCGATATTGTAGATGGAGAATCGCTTCTCATCACAATAGTAGGCTCAAGTGCATCTGATCTTCGCGCCAAATATAATTCAACAATGCGTTCATTGCGAGCCTCCAGCGAGGCGCTATCGGTGATTGAGTAGGTGAGATTATGAGTGAAAATATTCCGTTGGAACAAATCGTACAAGAATTGCAAATGGTCGCACAGCAGGTCGTTTCAGTACAGACACAGGTTAGAGAATTACAGGGCACAATACAACATCTATCCAATCAGGTCGAAGGTAATGCGGTGTTCCAACAAGTTGGTCCGCTATTGGTTGAGGTAGATGATATCGAAACACTCACCAAGAGTCTAGAAGAAACCTGTAAGCAATTAAGCGAACACGCTGAAAAATTGAGTGCAAGAGAGAACGAGTTGCGGACGGCATACGAATCTGCAGTTAAGCAATTTGAATCAGCATAGGTGATGAATTGAATCCATCACGTGTCGAGGACATGGAACGCCTCAATCATTGGATTGGTGAATCAATTAAGCGGGGAGCAATCGCCGTAATAACGCACAGAAATGGTGACATGGATACTGTAGGTTCTGCATGCGCTCTCGCCAACATCATTGGCCCCAATGCCAGAGCATGCGGAATTCACCTGTCAACTATAGCACGTGCAATGGTCAATAAAACAGGTGCAGATTTCCTGATTTTAGACTCAAAAAATCCTACATGGCCCCGTAATTTAGGTGGGGTAATCATCGTCGATGCAGCAGGTCCAAGTCAACCAGGTATCCAATTACCGGATGTACCGAAATGCATTATTGATCATCATCCGGCTGGAGCCACATTTGAAATGGCAGCAGACGATATTGAAATCAACTGGGAAACATGCTCAACTGCCGAAATTATTCAATTATGGGCAGAAACACACGCAAATTCGAGAATTGATAATCAGTCTAGGATGTTATTACTCGCTGGAATAATCACTGATACTGGTCGGTTTAGACATGCCAACGCCTCGGCATTATCGTCAGCAGGTAAACTAGCAAAAGATGGTGGAATTGATTTCTCAGGATTCTTGGAAGATATGGAATCTGTTGAACTGAACAACTCGCAACGAGTCGCAATCGCAAAGGCGCTTTCAAGAGTTCAAACATTGGATGCTGGCAAATGGTTTCTTTCCTATACAAAGGCGGGAACAAATGAGGGAATTGTGGCAAGAGCCCTGATTTCTGCGGGAGCGGATGTCGCCTGAGCTTGCCGTCGGGTTCAAGGCGAATCTAGATTGACAGCCCG
>CALCEF010000022.1 GCA_937901365.1 uncultured euryarchaeote
AAAAGGGGTCTGGGGTGCGACCCATGATGGCCGAGCCGATTCTCAGGATCCAAGGGGCCTCGATAGGCTTCGAAAAAGAGAACCCTCTGCTCGTCGATGTTGATCTTGAACTCAAACCAGGTGAAATCATCGGTATCATCGGTCGCTCGGGAATCGGAAAGAGTACGTTACTACGAACTGTTGCTGGTCTACTCCCACCTTTGTCAGGACAACTGGACACACCGCCCGGAATTGGTGAGATCGGTTACATTCCTCAGAGGCTCGGTTTGGTCAACCACAAAAACGTGGGTTACAATGTCATGATGGGGGCCCTTACCAGAGCACCCCTTTGGCAGACATTGTTTTCACTTCCGGGACTTGAATTGCGACAATCTGCCCGGGCGGCAATTGAAGCGGTTGGTCTTTCGGACAAAGTATTGGATTCGATCAGTCAGTTGTCTGGTGGACAGCAACAAAGGGTCGCAATCGCTCGTTCAATGGTCCAGAACCCCACGCTTCTTCTGGCCGATGAGTGTCTAGGTGAACTGGATTCAGAAACAGCCAAGGAAATCATTGAACTCATCCAGAAATTGGCCAAAGAAGACAATGTAGCCATCATCATCGTTGATCATAATCCTGTTCGCGTCGCCACCTTTTGCGATCGAGTTTTGCACGTCAAAGGCATTCACATCGAGGAGGTGGACGTGTGAAAATACTCCAGCATTTGCAGAAACGTCCGAGCATCATTGTGTATTCGATGATTGCTATTCTCGCCATCCTCGTCTCGAACAAATTGGGGTTGAATATTGACAATTTGGGCCAAGCGTGGGGCAATGCTACGATTCTTTGGGCGGAGATGTTCCCACCTGATTTCAGCGTCGTTACCGAACGAGCATCATGGACACAAACCGAGTGCACATGGGATGCAGATTGGGCTTGTAGTGCCGCGATTCATGGTCTTTCAGAAACAATTCAAATCGCCTTTTTGGCGACACTCTTTGGCATGTTACTATCTCTGCCAATGTCTATGATGGCTGCTCACAATCTGTCGCCGATTTGGCTCTCAACCATTATGAGAAACTTCCTTGCTGGATTGCGAGTTCTTCCCTCTCTGGTTTGGGCACTCATCTTCGTCATCATGTTCGGACCTGGTCCTCTTGCTGGTGTGCTGGCCATGACCTTGTACACGATCGGCTATCTTGGTAAATTACAGTATGAAGCTCTAGAAGGGGTCAGCCGGCACCCATTAGAGGCCGCTCGCGCAATGGGCTTACCCAGATGGCAGGTTGCACGTTATTTCGCGCTACCTGAAGCGAGCAACGCTATATTGAGCCAAATTCTGTTCATGTTTGAGTACAATATCCGTCATGGTTCAGTCATCGGTTTGGTAGGTGCCGGTGGAATCGGTTGGTATCTCAACAATTATCTCGGCGTATTTTCAAGATATGATCGCGCATTGGCTCTCATCATTGTGATTTACGTCGCAGTTGTCATCATCGATCAGATGTCGTTGAGTATTCGCCATCGTTTCATGGATAGCGAAACACATGCGCCAAGGGCACGTTGGCGAGAAATCCTTCCATTTTTCTCCAAGCGTGAGGTGCAGAAGTGAATCGTTGGACAAAGGTGGTCGTTGCCATCGCCTGTGCTACAATCATTGGTTTTGGGTATTGGTACCACCTCGTTTCGACTTACGAATCAGAATTGGGAACCGAGAACACATTTGTGCTGTTCGACGATGAATCGACAGTATCCAATGGGACCAACGATTCACTGTTTACAATGGAATTCGACAGCGGTAGCGATCAGTTAGAATGGGCATTCACAACAATATCTCTAACTCAAGGAAACAATGTGTATGATTGTACGTTGGGAGGACTTACATCAGTTCAACAGCAATCGGGGAAAGTCCAAACCAAATTGAATGCAGATGGACAAACATTCACGATTTTGGTCGACGCAACCTCTGAATCTTCTTTCACAAAATTTTCTCTGGGGAATATGACAGAATCTGCGACTACCGAACATTCTCTGCGATTTTCAAAAACGGATATTTTCCTAGGAGAACATATGTCTTGG
>CALCEF010000023.1 GCA_937901365.1 uncultured euryarchaeote
CAAAACCGGTCACGTCCGACACTGCTGAGCCAACCAGTGCCAATCCCGATGCACCGCCCATTGCGACGAGTGATGAATGGACTGAACGGCCCTTGTCACGTTCTTCTCTGAATCGTTCAACGACGTGGATGACATAGTCGATTCCAACACCCAAACTCATGGCTGCAATTGCCACTGTGACCATGTTGAGACCATATCCTGCAACTGCAATCATTCCGTACAACCAAACGACGACTACCAGAATTGGGAAGGTTGTGATTATCGCGAAACCGAGGGCTCTTTCACCCCACAAGAAATTGAGCAAGAAGATTGCGAGACCACAAATCCCACCAACGGTTCCGCCATAGATCTGGCCCATCACCGCACCGATGGCAAAGCCTGCGAGCAAGCCCCACGTCGCGAGTAAAGCAATCTCTTCTTTGCCTCTGCGCAAAGCGGCAACGGATTGATTCACACTCGGCCTAAAGCCCCACCACAATGTGATTAGACACAGATAAACGCCGAGAATAAGTGTGCCTTGGAGCTCGTTTTGCATACTTGATGCAGCGACATATCTGGTCACGGGTGAACCGGTAGAAATCACCCATGTGACCGGTTGTTCATCGGTGGCGGAATCCAAACTACTGCGGGTTTCCAGCGCCCCATTTGATAGATTGGCAAATGGGATCAAATCACGTCCAATTTCAACGAGTACTTGCTCCGTAATCGTGAACTCCTCGGGCTTGATGATGCCCCACCGCATGGTCATACGATTGTAGGATGGGTTGGTTCCATCCACACAGAGGTGGGTCGCATTTGGGTCAATTTCGCATTCAGGGGAGATGTACAATTGAGGTATACTCGGTGGGATTTCAGGAATAACTCCGGCAGCAGGAATCCCATGAACCGTCAAAAATCCATACAAAAATTGTAGACAGCCTCTCGTTGAGACGTCTGGTAATCCTGTCATCGGCAGGAGCTCACAATCAACCCCGTTCCCTGGTGCTGATCCATTCCAACCCGCTTCTTCAAATGGTTCTGAATTCGATACTAGACTTCCCATCGCCCAGAAAACCAACTCGTCGATCGCATGCAACTCAACTTGTCCTGTGGGTAATCTTGTGAATCGATTCGGATCCTTTGGACCCACAGTATTCATGTTGATGCGTAATTCCTCGATTGCAGCATACACATCTGGATTGAGCATATCTCCTTCGATGAGAATCAATGCGGGTTCTCCTTCTGAACTAAATCGGTCATTGATGAGAAACACCGATTGGGCGATTTCAGACTCTTCATCGATGAAATCTTCAATTTTGAAATCGCCCTCTAATGACAGCATCACCGGTGTGGCGATAGCGGTCAAAAATATGGCGACGGCGAGAATGATGGGGGCCGCCCAAGCCGAACCGCCTGAGAGCCTAGCCAACCAGTGCTTGGGTACGAGATACAAACTATCTCCGGATTCTTCAATCAACCGATCTTTATTTTGCAACCACTTGTCGATATCATAACGAATCAATGGGGCCCACAATCCGGTCAAAACAAACGCTGATGCCACGCCCAATGCGGCTTCTAGACCAAAGGACCTCAGTGCGGGAATACTCGATGTGAAATTAGCAGAGAATGCAGCAATCGTGGTCATTGATGTAAGCATGATTGCACGGCCGACACGCGAAAGGCTGGTGTGTACTGCTTGATCGATTGTTTTCCCATGAGTGCGTTCTTCTTTGTAACGATGTAACGCGTGTAAACTATCATCGATTCCTAAAGCAAGAATCAGAATTGGCAATAGATTGCTAAACTGGCTTCGACTGATGATTTTGAAATCGAATGTCGCTCCAAGAATCATACCCCAACCAATCATACCCTGCATCCATAGTAAACTGAATCCGAGTGTTGTGGCGACAATCGCAACATCTGAAACACGACGCAAACTACCCCACAATAGAATGAGAATACATGCGAACATTGTCGCGAGTAGAGTCAGGGATTGTTGCAATTCCCGATTGACCTCGATATTGATTCCTACAGGTGGCGCAAGCAATGATACCGATTGCTGATCTGTCGCTCGAATCTCATGCTCTAAACTGAGTAAGGCCCAATCAGCAGAACAGGGACCCTCTCCTGATTCACGACTCTCTTGACATTCTTCAGCGGTTAATTCTGGAGGTGTAGTATACAATTCAAGGCCATGCCAAGTCATCGAACCCGGTTCAGAACGAGCTTCGTTCCAAACAAAGGTGTAGCCTGTGTCGACCATCGCGACTTTGTCCAATTGAATCAGAATCCATGTCGCTGATGCCGACCAACGTCCAGGCATCCAAGTTGCATTTTCAAAGGTCCCATCTTCTCCAACTTGGCCACCCACCGGACCGATAACTGGACTGGTCGGATCTGGGAGGAAGGCGCGATCTGTTGTCGTCCAACGCAAAAACACACTGGGATTGGCAATAATCATCCGATTTGCAGCCAAATCGATGTGGGCCTGTGTCAAATTTGGATCATCGTAACGCAAACATTCCAATACACCACAATCAGACCAATTGGTGAGTGGTTGTACGATGTTCCCAAATGGGTCTGTCGCTTCTCTTGTCAGCAATGAGCGGTTGCCCATGAAGGCTTCAAATTGTTCAAACAACGAGAGGGTCCCATTGGCGCTTTCCCCGGTCAACTCACTGACGATTGGACGGTAAAATTCGGCGAGTGGATCACTGCGAGCAATCATGATTTTTTGTTCAAGTTCACGCAAGAATGTCAAGTTGAAAACGCCGCCCTCAGGGATTCCCTCACCAGAAAAACCCTCACCCGTGCCTTGGAATGGTGCGATTTCTTGCGGTGTTGGTAAACTCAAACGGTCAGGGTTCCCATCCGCATCTGTATGGGGTGCTTGGTGGCCATTTTGTATGTATGATGGGTCCCGAATTGAGACGACAAAACCAACCGTCAATTCCTTGGATGAAAATTCGTCATCAATGACTTTCTCGGCTTCCATTTCTGGACTGTCCATGTCATAGGATTCGATGTCGATTGGCGTGAGGGTTTGCATTAATCCGGGTACCATCACAAGCGAAAAGAGAATGATAGCAACATGGAATTTCGTGCGGTGTTCAACCGCGAAACTTGCCACGTCAGAGAAGTCCGCCATGCTGTCCGCCGGCCGTAGGCCGGAGAATCTGGTTTAAGGGCGTGTCCATCACATGCCCGTGTCTCTAAGAGCCTCCAAAGCAGCCTGTTGTGAGGGGGTCAGAGACTCCGGTTCATCCAATGTAAATTCGATGTCCAAATCCGCTCCTGCATAGCCCATCTTTGGGAGGCGTTTTCGATCCCCGATTCGGGTTGCTGCGGCTACTTTGACGGAGACTGTTTTTCCAGCGGGCGTCGATACGCGTACTTCCCCTCCGAGCATGAGTGTAGAGTATGGGATGGCGACTTCTTGGATGAGATGTTCGCCTTCCCAGCGACGTCCTTCTTCCGCATCGATTCGAAGTGTGACGGTCAAATCCCCGGGCTCTCCAGTCGGGTGTTCATTACCCATCTTTGGCAACTTGAGTTGTTGACCGTGTTTTGCCCCTTTTGGAACATTCAATGTGAGGCGGGTTTTCTTACGACGAACTCCAAGGTTTGTGCAATGGACACAACCCCTTGCATTACACTCGGAACAACGGACCAATCGATTGTGGGTAAACTGAACTTTTCCTCCTTCCAATGCTCGCTCAATATCGATGTCGAGCGGTGCTGCAATATCGGCACCCTTGGCCGTTTGAGGCTGAGTTTGACGGGGTTGTCCTGCAAACGGTGAGGCTTGCGGACGGCCTCCGCCACCCATGAACTGACGAAGGAGGTCGTCAATTCCCATTCCACCCATGCCACCGGGCATTCCACCCATGCCACCGAAGGCCTGTTTCATCTGTTGCTCTTCATCGAATTGCCTACGTTTTTCCGGCGTTTCCAACTTTTCCCAAGCACTCTGAACCGCCTTGAAGCGTTCCTCTGCCGCAGAATCATCCGGATTGCGATCTGGATGATACTGACGAGCCAACTTTCGGAAGGCGCGTTTAATCTCGGCGTGAGGTGCATCTTTGGATACCCCGAGCGTTCGATAGGGGTCCGACATCGACCGTCCATCGAAGGGACTGATTTCAAGTTGAGGCAAGAACACTGATGGATGGTCGATTTTCTCCACCCTTCATGGCGGACGAGACGAGTGGGCTTGTTCGGTATACAGATTCTTGGCTCATCGATGTAGATGGTCGACCACATCAGGGTGATTTTATCCTTCAACCCGATGGGGGTTGGATTCGAAGTTTGGGCGATGAAGACGTCGAATTCCAAATTGACGGAAGCGGCCGATTACTGACGAGATCCTTCCAAAATTGGCATACGCATTTGGCGATGGTTCTGAATCGTTCGATGGGAGAAGGATTGCCCTTGATGCGATGGTTGGAAGAGAGTATTTTTCCAACTGAAAAAGGGTTGACGCCTGAATTTGTAGAAATTGGAACAAGGGCCGCCGCAGCTGAACTCATCGCCACCGGCACTTCGTTTGCCTGTGACATGTATTACCATCCTGAAGTGGTCGGTGAAGTTCTCGCTCAGAGTGGTCTCCGCGGCATTGTATGCGGTCCGATTACGGACGGATTGACACCGAATTTCAAAGCCGGTTCTGGTGATGCACTACGGCATGTCGAAAGTTTGGTTCGAAGTGGTTCTTCTGCGCCCGAACGGGTGGCGTTTGGAATTGCAACCCATTCCGTATATTCATGCTCAGAAGATCTGTTGAAAAAAGCCGCAGATGTGTCCAATCAAACCGGATGTACACTTAGTATTCACACTTCGGAGACACGACAAGAAGTGGCTGATTGTCATGCGAAACATGGAATGTATCCGATCGAATATCTCGACAGTATTGGCTACTTCCAAGAAGGGACGGTTTGCGCACATTGCGGTTGGGTCACCAAGCGAGAGATGCGAATCTTGGCCGAACATGAGGTCCACGCTGTACATTGCCCGGTCAGTAACCAAAAATTGGCGACGGGGGGGACGATGTCTTACCCTGCGATGATCGAAGCTGGTGTCGATGTTCGACTGGGCACAGATGGCGCTGCCAGTAACAATGCGCTCGATATGCGATCTGAGATGAAAGCAGCCAGTTTAATCCAGCGCCACGACCACTGGGATGCGACGTTGTTGGATCCAATTCATTCCTATGAGTTGGGGGTAAGGGGTTCAACAGATTGGGTCGCTTGGAATCTCGACGATATTCGCATGAGGCCGATTGGAAAAGATGGGAGAAGATTGCTTGCGAATCTGATTTACAGCAATGGAAATTGCCTCGATATGTGGGTCGGTGGACGAGCTCTACGCAGAGATGGGAAAACGCTCACGATTGACGAAGCCGCAGTGATGAATGAATTGGAAGAGGCTGTCAGAGCGTATTATGCGCATGTATAGGTGAAAGCGATGAAGGGTACTGCACTCAGTTTGGTGACCCTTCTATTACTGACTTCTCTCATCGGATGTTTTGGCGAGGATGAACCCGCCCCAGAACCGCCTCTGGAAGACATTCGGCTCAACCATCTTACCATGAAGGGGACACACAATTCATATCACGTCAAAACACCTGGTGTCGCAATTCTAGACCCTGAAAATAACTACACACATGCGGACCTCGATATACAGGCGGATCGTTTGGGTGTCAGGCAATTCGAATTGGATGTTCACTACATTCCTGGGATGGGGTTGCGTGTATATCACACAACATTGGATCCATCCACCAATTGCGAAGGGTTCGCAGGTTGCATGAACATTCTTCTAAACTGGTCATTTTCAAATCCTCATCATGCCCCTCTCTGGATCTTTGTCGAGCCGAAAAACGCACCACTTGTTGTTGATGAGTTGAACATATTAGAGATGATTCAGGACGAAATTTCTGCCACATGGCCTGCTAACAAAACCTTGACCCCAGCAGAAGTACAGGGTGGCGCATCGGACCTTCGAACCGCGATTACCACCAATGGATGGCCAACATTGGATGAGAGTCGAGGAAAGACACTGTTTGTTCTCTTGGATAAAACCGAGATTCGAGATCTCTATGTCGAGCGCAATCCAACTCTTGAGAATCAAACCATGTTCGCAATTGTAGAGGAAAATCATTCGTTGGCCAGCATCATCTCATTTGTGAATCCCGAAACCCATGGTGATAGACTCCGAAATGCATCGGATATGGGATTCATGGTTCGCACGCGTCCGGACGAAGCGACCAACGAAGCACAAGAGGTGAACTATTCCAGATACCAACTCGCTTTGGGTACAGGAGCGAATTTCATTACCACAGATTTCCCGGGAAGTGATTTGGAAGTAGAATATGCGATTTGGTTACCGGAAGGACCTGTCATGTGTAATTCGAGAACGGCACCCAGCCATTGTGAAACCCGAGACATTGAACCTTGGGGTAACTACACTCCAATCTCAATTGTCTAAGGGATGCCTTCATGGGCGGGTTCGGGTCACGAAGGGGCGAGCGACATGTCAGCAGAGACGACAATCGATGAGGATGCATTCGAAGGATGGAATGGTATGCTCGATGCAATTAACCCGATTAAAGTCAAACTGAATGTTCTGTTATTGGGAATTCCTGTTGCGCTCTATGCCAAGTTTGGATTGCACAATGCAGAATTGACATTTATCGCATCGATGATCGCCATCATGCCCCTCGCTTTCCTTATGGGTAAAGCCACAGAAGAAATCGCTTTGCGAACCAGTGAATCGATTGGAGGTTTGCTGAATGCAACCTTTGGAAATGCAGCCGAGATGATTATCGCGGGTGCTGCAATTTTTGCGGCGGCCGAATTTGCGTCAGATGGAAATGTTGACGCGAGTGAGGATATGATTAACATTGTCAGAGCATCACTTGTGGGTTCGATTCTTGGGAACTTGTTGTTGGTGTTAGGTCTGGCGTTCGTTTGGGGTGGAATCCATCACAAAGAACAGTCATTTTCGCCGACGGCAGTGGGTGCGAACAGCACCTTGCTATTGCTTGCAGTTGTCACCTTGACCATGCCCACAGCATACATTTTCGCGGTGCAAGGAAATGTGACTGAGCAAGCGATTCTCAACTTGTCTCATGTTGCTGCAATTATTCTAATCGCTCTATACGGACTGTTCCTGTTGTTCCAACTTCGCACACATCAGGAACTCTTTGCCACCGATGGAAAACATCACCACGATGATCCATTGATGTCCTACAGAGAAGCGATTGCGTTGCTCATCATTGCAACGATTGTCCTAGGTGTAATGGCCGAAATTTTGGTCCACTCAATCGATGAAGCTGCTAAAGAACTCAACCTCAAGCCCCTCTTCATTGGTGTGATTTTGCTCCCATTCTTTGGCAATGCTGCAGAACATTTCACCGCAGTGACGGTGGCCAAGAGAGACAAGATGGATTTGTCCTTCGCCATCGCTGTTGGGTCTTCAACCCAAATTGCGGTCTTTGTGGCACCGGCCATGGTCCTCATCGCATGGATTGTCGGTGTCGACTTGGGCTTCAATTTCGGTGTCTTTGAAACCATTGCTGTATTCCTGTCGGTTCTGATTGCAAATACGATTGCATCCGATGGGAAAAGCAACTGGCTTGAAGGTGCCATGTTGCTTGGAACATACGTTATTATGGGCGCCGCATTCTATCTCCATCCGTGATTCACATGAAACGCGTCATCTTACTCATCATCAGCGCAATTTGCGCAGTCCTAATGATCGGTGGAATGATTGGGTACACATACGAAGATTCGATTGAAGATGTTCCTGTTCCCGTTCTGGGTACAGAGGTTGGCTTCGCCGATGAGCCGTTGACAGAGAGCGCAATTCCATCTGCATTAATCAGCCCTGAATTGACGATTACATGGGATGATGATGTTTGGGTCGGACTCGTCACCGAAGAAGAATATCGGCGGTGTGCTCCGAGTGATGGAATCTCAAGCACATGTGGGCCGACAACAACCAATTTCGCAGCGGGCGGTCCCGATTCAGAGGATGCAAAATCGTTCACATTCGATATTGGTGATGATATCTATTACCCCGTCGATGGGCAATCGTTTGGAGGTACTGCTTCAAGCATTGATGTTGATTACAGTGTCAAAGTCACTCTAGCATGGCCAGTTGTCGTCTTCCTCGGAGCGCTTGGAACTGGACTACAGGTTCTCGGTTATCGTATGCGTTAGATTAGATGTGGTGCTAATGTCCGGGTTTCGCATTGCAGTGACCGGCACTCCAGGAGTGGGGAAAACAAGCTTCTGTTCAGGTTCAGATTTTCACATTCTGACCGTTGATGAAATTGCAGCCCAGCATGATTGTCTCGGTGCCATTGAAGACGATGGAGCGGCACCAATCGATCTCGAGCGGTTGATTTCGATGATTACTTGGCCGGATGAAAATCAAATCCTAATCGATGGTCATCTGTCGCACCTACTTCCTATCGATGCGGTAGTTCTCATTCGATGTCATCCAGACATTCTCAGAAACCGTTTGGCAGAGCGCAATTATTCACAAACGAAAATCGATGAAAATGTGGAATGTGAATTAATCGGTGTAATCGCGGCAGAATGTCTTGAGATACCGTGCCTAGAATTGGATTCCGCGATTGGAATTGATGCGATGATTGCGGCGTTAGAGGGTTGGATAACAGATGGGTTCAAACCCCGTCGTCCGAACGAAGGCATCGACTGGATTGGTCAACTGCATGGAGGCGATTGATTGGCATTTGAGAAAGCGAGGACTTGGCACACCAAACTCCTGAAACCAATTGTCGATCGAATGTCAAATGTTGACCCTGCTACTTTGACGTGGATTAGCGTATTATTTGCAGCAGGCTGCTGTTACCTTCTCGCTACCGCTGGTAGGGATTCGGATGGTGGGTGGCGGCTCATTGGGGCGTTTGCTCTGTTGTTTATCGCCGCTGAGTTGGATGCTCTAGACGGGGCGGTTGCAAGGGCTTATGACAAGGTGTCGAAATATGGTGATTGGCTGGACCACACAATCGATCGACTCGTCGATTTGAGTTTGCTCATCGCGATCGGAATCAACACCGCTTGGATTTCTGTACACTGGTTGGGTTGGGCCGCTGCAACCATGACTTTGCTTGGTTCATACATGGGTACACAGGCTCAATCTGTTGGCCTAGGTCGCAATTACGGCGGCTTCAGCAGGGCCGATCGCCTTGTAACCACCTTTGTGGGTATCTTTTTGGCTGCAATCATGGCATTCCAAGGTACTTCTGACATCGCAGTCCCTGATGCGATCTCCAGCCTTGTCGGGTTCGATGGAATCAATGCACTGAGCGCTGTTTTAGTGATTTCATTATTGGGTGGAATTTGGACATTTTTGACCCGTGCTTCCACATCTCGTAAAGAACTTCTAGATGGCGAATAAGATACACTAATCCAACCCGCCTTAAGGCGGGTTTGAAGCCGTCAGACTCAAATGGACCACAATGGCAGGGCGGAGCCGAGGCGAAGCCATGCGTAAGACGAAATCTCGTGTTCCAATGCTTTTGATTGCCCTGATGCTAGGATCCCTAATCACTTGGGCTCCACCCGTTGCTGCAGAAGGAGAATCCAGTGATGATGTGGAGCTACAAGCTCAAAATATTGGGGTATTTTTCGACAGTGTCACTGAGACCACAATGGTGCAATGGAGCAATATTGTCACCGAAAATTATCCATTGATGCTGCAGATGCAAGAATCCCGATATCTGGTCTATCGGCATAACGCACCACTCAATACTTCTGTGGTTGCCAATCTAAACCCTTGGGCAAACGTATCGATGTGCCCTTCAGTCAACCCTGGTGATTGCTCTGGAATGATGTTCACTGAGACTTATCCACTACCAGCAGGAACAAATGGCACCTATTACTATGCAATCGTCACATACTTTGAGAACAACGACGATTCCGATGCGACCAATGATTACGAGTATACGATTAACGATGTTACGTATTCTCCATCACACGTTGGAAACTTTGTCCACGATGAGGCCAATGTCAGTGAAGGCGTTGCTGAATTGACCAACCAAATTACAGCACCGTTTTTCGTTCAGGCCAACTTTATTCCAACCATAGGGGCCTTCAATGAAGGAGCGACAGATATCAGTTGGGTCAACCTGAATACGATTATCCCCGATAGCCTTCCAGAAGTGGGAGAGGCTGCTTATGAAATCGCGATTTATCGCCACTTAGAGGAAGCAGAGAGAGGTACTTGGGGAAGTATGGTGAAAGAGCAAATTGCACAACTTAGCGCTGGAGAGACCACCTTCCGTTACATGCTTGAAGAAAATACAGATGAGGACGTATACTATTCTGTAACCTACATTTACCTCGGTTACGAGGATGTTCGATTCTTAGGAACAAACACGCTTTCGGAATCAATCCACGAGGATAACGTGCCACCAGAATCGGTTCAGGGTATTGCCGCTTCCTTCGAGGCTGAGCCCGATGGTGGGACTGGAAATACAACCATCACATGGACTGATCTTGAATCTGAAACCGATGAGACATACCACATTTGGCGCTCAGGCTCTCCGATTAATGACACATCGGCTTCTGGTGTCGAAATGATTGGAGTTGCCGGCGACGGGGAGGAATCATACCGACATGAAGTGGAGAGAGGAATGCTTGGTCTCGCCTATTATGCTGTGACTGCTTCCGATACAAATGGAAATCATTACGGCATTCTCTCAGAAGGTATTGGAGCCGTTGCAGAAGATACCTTCACGCCTTGGATTGCTGAGCCAACAAATGTCTATGCTGAATATCTTGGAGGTGGACAAACCACTGTAACCTGGACGGATCAACTTGGTGTTGAAGGTGAACAATATCATGTCTGGAGGTCCAGCGTACGCTTGACCTCTCTTTCAAATCTTGAATTGGTTGCTGAACTCGTCGCTACGGTTCCCGACTCTGTGGAAACTGTGACGATTGAAATCGATGACGATATCGATGAACCAAGTTACTACTGTGTGTCAAGCCTTGCCCGCTACAGCCTCTCATCGCAACCCTACGAAGATTTGAGATTCATGCAGAATTGTTGGGGTCCAATCGATGAAGACACTAGAAGCCCGGACCTCGCCTTCCTACAAGACGCGTATATGACCGATTTAGCTGGTGAAAAGGTCACACTACTTCGCTGGGTAAACTCGATGTCTGAGTCGGGAGAAACCTATCAGATTTGGATGTGCGAAACAGATCCATTCGATGGCAATGAAACCCTGATGAGTGGCGATGTCTTACTAGATGACAGATGGGTGGCTATTCTAGACCCAATTGAAGCACCATACAACAACATGCCCGACTTCGCAAGAACTGTTCCACTTTCAGATAATCTCGACAAGCAAACATGGTACGCTGTAACCATGACAGACCAGTATGGTAATGCAAATACTCAATTCTCTATGTCGATGAATGCTCGTATGGTCACTGAAGACACTACGCCACCAGAAGTAACCCTTGAAGTGATTGACACCGAATCCGGAGAGGCTGTCGACGCATTGCGTGCTGGTAACTACCAATTGCGAATCTATTCAAATGAGCCGTTGAGTGAATATCCAATTCTAGATCTGACAACCTCTGATTACGAAGAGGATGAGTTTGGAACTGTTCTCTCTGGTGAATTCTTCACAGAGCGAGGTTCAATCGTTCGAGCACAACCTCTGCAAGGCAGTGTCGCAAATGCTTACAGATTCAACTTTGAAATCACAAATGAAATGCAAAATGCAGATATTCATGCGGTCATCAGCATTTCTGATGTAGCAGGAAATATGGTTGGTATAGACGTCATGGGCTGGGCGATTGATTCATCCGAACCAACGATCGAAGTCTATGCACCAAGTCCAGACAGTCTCTATCTCTATGGTGAACAAATTCACGTCTATGGTGCTGTCACGGACGATGTTGGAATCGCTACTGTTGAAGTCAAGTTCCGTTACTATGAGAACAACCTCATGAGAGAAACCGAATGGACTGCGGTAACAGATTTGACAAGTCATTCTACGGATTCAAACACAATGGTCTTTGAATTGTGGGAACCTGCAGCAACATTCCATGACTTAGGGTTCAATCAGCGCGTCTACATTCGCGTAACAGACACTTCTGGAAATGAACGAGAATGGAATACACAATTCACAGTTGACAATTGTATTCGTACCATCGTAAACTACGAATCCGCCTGTATCGGTCAAAGTGTGTTTGAACCTCCAGCTGAGCCTGAGGCGACCGAGGAGAGTTACTATGAGGGTGTTTACCTGATGGTTTACGCTCTCGGTGGAATCAATGTCGTTCTCCTAATTCTTACCATGATGAGTGTCCTGATGGCGTCTGGGGATGGCAAGAAGAAGAAGGGCGAAGAAGATGAAGATGATGATTGGATGCGCGAATTCATGGGTGGTGGCGACGAAGCTGCTGCTGGCTCACCGGATGATGTTCGAAATGATATGGCATCACTCTCTGAAGATGCAACTGAACGCGCTGATGAAGACGATCCATTTGCCAAATCAGAAGGTCGAGATCGAAAGCGTCGTGACAAGAAGAGCAAATCTGAAGCGGTTGAAGAAGAGGTCGATGAGTTCGACGATGACGAAGATGATGAATTCGATGATGAAGATGACGATTGGGATGACGATTCCGGGCCGAAGAAGAAGCAGACGGTGCGCAAGACTGTCAAGCGAAAGAGCGTCAAGCGTCGGAAGTAAGGCCAGGTGGTCTACTGTTTGGAATGGGTGACCCTGCAACGGTCATCGACCAATACCGGCGTTATGTTCAGGATGGTCGCTTAGAGATTAGCGAGGTCATGGCTTCCGAATTGAGTGATTTGTTATTGGCCAAGAAAGGCAAAACACTGACTGAAGAAGGTCATCTTGTCACAGCCCTAAGGGATCTCTCAAGAATCCAAGAAATGCGATCAAAGTGGAAAGAAAGTCGTGCCGCTGCATCCATGCTAGTAAAGTCGAGAAAACGATACGCCAAACTTCTGCGCTCTAACGGGCTGCACGATGAGGCGCGAAATGTATCCGTTGCTGAAGCAGCCGATGAGGTTCAGCGCGGCCGCGTGCGCGCGCGCGAGGGAGCGCTTCGTGCAGCACTTTCCCATTGGAAGCGTGCGAGGAAGGTTCAACCTCAATTGATAGAGGCTTACTGGCGGCCTATTGAAGCACACGAACAAATCAAATCGACACTCAAAGGGGCCGGGAAAGCGGGCCTCTCTCTGGCCAAAGTCATGACTTCGGTCGGCCCTGTTGGTAGAGTGGGGGAGTCGTTCCAATTGCAACCCGAAAATACGGAATCTCAACCATTGGATTCGTTGCTAAATGATCTTTCAAGATGGTTGAAACCTGAATTGGCACTGCCTGCGAAAGCATCGGTCGCTCTAGGCGCTTCAAAGCGTGAGCTAGAACGGCAAATCGCTTCGATAGAAGCCGGTGAACAGGCTGCAAATGCCAAACTTCAGGCGGCCATTGATACACTGAAACCAACAGTGGATTATCACGAATATTCTCGTGGCGGATCCGCCTGACTATTCCTTACCGAGGTATGTCAACCATTGACGACATGATGGGCACCAAGTCCAACGGTTTCCGTTATTCACAGCCTCATGTGCTGGGCCACCACAGGTGGTACACGGTGCGTGAACTCCAGTAGTAGTGATCTGTGCATTTGTTGTTTCAACACCACCACCTGAACGACGCATAAACAGAAGCCCAAGAACTACAACTGCAAGTAATCCAATGATGATTACAGACCAAGCCACCATCGAAAGGCCCTCACTTGATGATGCATCACCAGTGGATGATGGACAAGCCATCTCTGTACAAGACCATCCCATTTCATCACAGACGCAATCATTGCAGCCATCTCCAGCGGGGCGAGTATCACCCACGACGCATGTAGGCTCTGGTTCCGGTTCAGGTTCTGGTTCTACTTCAGGTTCGTAAGTCGAATTCACCCAAAATTCCAATGTCTGACCATCGGTTGATGTGCTAATCAAACGTAGTGTCAACCGATCATCATTGTCTCCACGTGAGCGCTCAAACATGTCATTGAGTGGGTCACGATCAGGATCATTTTCAGTCCACCAAGCGATTGCACCAGGAGGTTCAATGTTCAGCATAAGGTGGTCCATTCCCTCTGCTGAATTCCAACTTATTCCATAGATTGAAACAGAATCTGTACTTTCAATTGTGGATTTCCAATCGACACTGATTGTCCAAGATGATTCAGAGCCGATAACATCGAGATTCAATTGGGCGGGTAGGTCGAAATCCAATGCTTCATCACATCGGGTTGCATCCTCTGGGTGATTATCGATTGTGAGACCGGTATCAGAATCGGTTGGGCAACCGTCACCGTCTAAGTCGGACCAAGCCAACGGGTCAAGGAAGAACGCATCCCCTTCCTCAATTCGCAATCCGTTCATGTCTTCTACCCACGAATACATGTCACCCCAACCATCGCCATCCGTGTCCTGATGCTGAAGTGGGTTGGTTGGGAAAGCGTCACCGCGCTGCTCTGTGCGCAATCCATTTGTGTCAAGAGAATATGAGTAATTGTCCCCAACTCCATCTGCGTCCTGATCTCGCCATTGCGTTGAATCATCAGGGAACGCATCCCCATGTTCATTGATTCTCAAACCTGTCGAAAAATCAAACTCAAAATAGTGCTCATCTCCAAATCCATCACCATCGGCATCACACCACTGATTCGGGTCATCTGGCCATGCATCTCCATACCCTCCGTTGAGAACACAAACTGGCCAGTCAGCATCAGCATCAGACCACTGGTCGCCATCCGTGTCTGGACAGCCACCTCTGTCAATAGAAGATGTACCCCAAACGGTTGGACAACCATCACCACCTGCTCCAGGGGCGTTGTTATCACCAAAGCCATCACCATCTGTATCAGCCCATTGTAATGGGTTCTGTGGGAAGGCGTCGTTGTCATCGATGACACCATCTCCGTCAGTATCGGGAATGATGAGCCACCAAGACCCTGTGTGATTGGCGACGATGAGGCCTCCTGTATGGTCTATGGCAAAACCTCGAGGAATGCCTTCAACTGTCCATGTTGCCAATTGTGTCATGTTGAGACCATCATAGAATTCGAGTTGGCCTGAGGCACTGTTTGATGCGTCGCCACTGGCCACTACTAGGAATGAACCAGACGTGAAACCGGCTCCAAACCCTTGGTCAGTGAATTGGAAAGACAACATTTGTTGGCTATTGAAAGCATCCCAGACAATTGCTTGGCCATCCCATCCAACGGTCATTAACGCGTGGATGTCTTGGTGCCAAGTCAACACGCCCGTGTAATTAGAGTGGCTGTATTGAACACCATGATCCGCCCACAGAGTTGGATCCTGATCTTCGGTCATCCACAAATGAACTGAACCGTCCTGTGCGGTGCTGCCAAGCCAAGCACCATCGTTACTGAATTCCATCGTCCAATATTCGGTGGCATATTCCCAACCAGTCACCTCGGCCATTTGATCTAAATCAAGAATCGATACCTTTCCTGCAACGCCCGTATTGCTGTAGTTCTGAGTCCAAGACATCGCGAGTAGGTTATGCATGGGATGAATGTCGATTCGCCCAAACGCTTCCATTGAGGGGTGATGTTGATCGATTCTCCAAATCCAAACTTCCTTTCCATCCTCATCACAAGCCACGATGGTGCCGTCAGAATACCCAGCGATGACAAATTGCTGACGCATGACCACGCTCTTGGCGAACGGATACTCTCCGATCGGTTGATCAAAATCTGGATGGAAACATTGCCTTGTAATCGCCCCTGTATTGTAATCACGAACTGTGACTACACCATTTGATTCAGCGAAGGCAACGAACAAATCGTCAGGATGAAGATGAATTTCGCGGACATAATCTGGACTGATTCGGCGATCGATTTTCAATTGTAGGCTCGAATCAATCGTGTGGATTTCAATCGCACCATCTTTTCCAGATGTTGCATATCTCTGTCCTTGATCATCGATTGCAATCGCGGTGACATCAGAGGGGTAGGGCTTGTTGTTCCAAACAACACCGTGCCAACCGTAGTCGGAAAGGATTCCACCTGCTGAGTCAATCATCAGCAAACGACCTGGGTCAAAAAGGCCAACTGCGAGGGCTGTGCTATCAGGCGACCAACGAATGGCTGAGACATTTTGTGGCACAGGAGTGTACCAATTAATCGCACCACTATCATGGAAGAAGTCGGTGATTACACCTTCATTCGGGCGATTGTATGCAACCGTGTAGGTTTGGCCCTGTGGTGAGAAATCAATCGCCCAAGCCATCGCTTCGCCTCCGGCAACGTTTCTTGTCCATGATTGAGAGAGTGAATTGACCTGAACTTCCCACCCGGTCACCGTATCATGATATGTTCCAGAACTCGGCCCCTGAACTCGATTCAGTGAAGCTACAAACGTACCATTATTCGATATTGCACAATCAGTTCCCCAATCATTGGTGTAAACATGAGCGTTGTCGGGTGGAGAACCATCGATGAAAAATTGAGTATTGGCGACGACGACTTCCCCTCCGATATTTGGATCATTAATCACACCACAGAATACCAATCGGCTTCGATCATGGGTGATATCAAGACCCCATAGAGAGCCGTCGTAATTCCCTGTAAGATCCGCCGGCCAGAGTCCTGTACGCGAAGTTGTAGAATTCATGGGCCAAACACCGCCATCATCTACAATCTCAAAGCTGTACCAACGGGATCCCGAATCTGCTGCGAGGACGTGGCTATTGTCTAACCAAATCACATCGACCAATGAGTTCGCATGAGGTGCATGGAATATGACGCGACCATCGGTGCTGTTCCAAACCGTTAGCAAATTGGTGGAAATATCCACGGCAGCAATCATTCGACCATCGGGTGAGAAATCCACTTCCCAAAGCATGCCTGTGGGTTGGGGCTGCCAAACTTGTGGGCTCCAGCCCGATTGCCAAATAGGACGGTGGGCTTGATTCCAATTTTGCTGTTGATTGGTTGGTGCTGATGACTCCACGACCTCATCTTCGAGTGCAATTGGTTGACTCGACCAAGCGCATAGAATCAGCATGGAAAGGACCCAAAATACCCGCGCGCGCATGATTGGGCCAGAATTGGCTTCTAACATGAGTCTTCCCTACCGTTGATTAAATGGAAAAATGGATGACTGCGACCTGACCTTCGGATTTTTTTTGAAGGTCGATAAATCGCCTTCTCGCTTGATTTTCGGTCGGAATGGTTATCTTACCGACAGCGAGCCTGACATCATGCGCCATCTAATTGATAGGGTATTGGAATTGCAAGATGATGAGGAAGAAACGGATGGGACCGTCACCAAGGGAGCGCCTTCAGCGAACAATGCTGAATTGCACGAACTTCTGAAATCCCTCCAGCCAAGAATTCGAGTTTACGGCTGTGGTGGTTGTGGTGGAAACACCGTTGACCGTCTCAATGCTGCTGGGTTGCTCGACGAAGATTCTGTGCGGGGATATGCGGTGAACACCGATGCCCAGCACCTGATTAAAGTCGGAATCGACAACAAGTTGTTGATTGGTCGAACCGCACGAGGAAGAGGTGCAGGTGGAGATCCAGAAAAAGGAGAAAAAGCAGCTTATGAATCAGAGAAGGCTCTACTGAAGACGATTGAAGATTGTGATTTGGCGTTTGTGACCGCGGGCTTGGGTGGTGGAACAGGAACGGGTTCTGCTCACGTTGTTGCTCGCTTAGCCAAAGAAGCGGGGGCGTTGACCATTGCAGTCGTCACCTATCCATTTGAATCAGAAGGCACATTGCGACGACAGAATGCTGAGTGGGGTCTTGAACGACTTCGCGAAGTTTGTGACACTGTGGTCGTTTTGCCAAACGAGAAATTGCTCTCTGTAGATGGAGTGAGAGATTTGCCGATTGAAGCAGCATTCAGAGTTGCAGATGAATTACTGATGCGAAGTATTGCCGGTGTCACCGAATTGGTGACCAAGGAAGGCCTGGTGAACCTCGACTTTGAGGACCTGCGTTCAGTGATGCTCAATGGTGGCGGAATGGCCATGATTGGCCTCGGTGAGGCCAGTGGTCCAGATCGCGCTCAAGAAGCGACCTTCGAGGCGTTGGACAGCCCACTGCTAGACATCGATGTCAGTGATGCCCGAGGTGCACTGGTCAATGTCATTGGTGGACCCAACCTCACACTCGGTGAGGCGGAAGCCTGTGCTCAACAAATTCGCGAGAAGATTAACCCGTACGCCAGAATCATTTGGGGTGCAACGGTGGATCAATCGATGGGAAGTGAGATTCGGGTCATGCTCGTGCTCACCGGTGTCAAGAGTCAACAGATTTTCGGAGCGGCCGCACACCAGCAACTTCGAACCTTGCAGAATCGAACTATTGAGTTCGTAAACTGAGACTTTACCCCGCTGGAGCCGACTACGTCGGACTCGGATTGTTTAAGAAAGGCTGGCAGGTCGCGAGGCACCTCTGAGGTTGAACCATGTCCAGTGTCAACGATGGAAACAGTGAGCGAACCGGGTCGTTTGAAGATCGTGTTCAAGGCTGGCAGGATGGCCTTGAATCGGGTATCAGAGGCCTTGGAAAGGGTTCTTGGGCTCGAATTATCAAGATGGCACGTAAGCCAAGTTCCCTGGAATTCAAGCAGACATGCATCGTCTGTGGGATTGGAATGTTTGTTCTCGGCTTCATCGGATTTGTGATGTTGGTTCTGATGGACAATGTTCTGCCTCCATTCTTTGACTGGCTAACCAGTTGATTCAGGAGTTGATGAAATGACTGACATTGATGAAGAAGAGTTGGACGAAACCAGCGGAAACGAAGAAGAGGCGATGGAAGAACCTGTTCTGGATGAGGTTGATTCAATGGTGAATACTGACGAATCTGTTGAAGACGGAGAAGAGCCTTCGGAAACAGAAGAAGTCGTTACAGAAGCACCGTCATACAGTGGTTCTGATGCCTTTGTGGTATTCGTTCGACATGGTGACAAGGTTCTGCTCATGCAGCGGGCTGATACAGTCGCAGATTTCCCTGGTGCATGGGACGGGGTCTACGGAATTGGCAATCCTCAAGACGTTGATGCTGTCGCAAGACGAGTTGAAGAAGCCACGGGCATTTCTGTCGCCAACTTAACACATGTTCGAAGTGCAGAAGCCCGAGGATTGGAATTCGGTAATCGTCTGAACGATGTGGTTCCAATTCTCTTCCAATCAGAATCCCCAGAGGTTGAGCCTCGAACCCTATACAATCACGCAGAATGGATCGACCCTGGTGTAATCCAAAATTATCAGTACAGCATCCCTCAAATCGGTGAGCTCTACGGTGACGTTGCTTCCTATCTCTTCATCCTCAAGACGACAATGGGACAAGAGCACAAGGTTGCCAGTGAAATTCAAGCCAGACTTTCTGGTACTGGTTCACTGCAAGATATCAAAGGCGAGATTTTTGGTGTCCTTTGCCCGACCATTCTGAATGGATATATCTTTGTCGAAGCCAGCGCGATTCACCATGTTGAGAAACTAATCGGTCGTGCTGGTGGGCGAACAACCCCCCTCAAAAACTGCAGAAAGGTATTGCCAGGAACATCACCTTTGGGTGATGTCACCCCATACCTAGAGCCGAAGTCCGCAACGGCTGGAATTGAAGAAGGTGACATTGTCGAAATCCGTGTTGCTGCTTTCAAGGGCGAGCGAGCCCGTGTGACAAACGTTGCTGAGAACAAGGAAGAGGTTACTGTCGAGCTATTCGATGCTGCAATTCCAATCCCGATGACAATCCGCGCTGATCAAGTTCGCGTCACTCAGCGCGCAGCCGAGTAAAATGAGGTCGCGCGCGCGTGTTAAATACAGGAAGTAGGTCGCCCGGTCCCCCTCAATGGAGTGTTTACGATGTCAGCCCGTGACGAAACCCCGCACACCGTGCTCAAGAAGCTCGGTCAGAAGAAGTGCAATGGTTCGTGGGATGCCTCCACTGAGAACTTGACCATTCAACAAGTCATCGAGGTCTCAGAGACCAAGAAAGACAAACTCACGGGAGCGACCCAAAAGGCTCGTGCCCTCGAAGTCATGGGAACTTGTGTCTCCATGCGAGTTAGTGTAGAGGGTATGCGCCCTAAAGAGGCCATTGCGGCTGTAAAAAATGGAGATTTTGATTCAGAATTTAGTTGATTTAGAGATCACGGGTTGCGGGAGAGGGTTCGCCCTCGCTGACCGCGGAGGTGAGAAAAATGGAAGAGAATATCAAACAAGCAATCGAGCAGGCCCTCTCAGATGCGCCTGAGCGAAAATTCGTAGAAACGGTGGAGTTTGCATTCACCATCAAAGACGTAGACCTGAAGAATCCAGCAAACCGGATTCAAGAAGAGATTCGCCTCCCTGCTGGTCGAGGGCGTGCTCCTAGCATCGCAATGTTCGCAGATGGTGAAATGGCAGCCAAGGCCAAGGATGCTGGAATTGTTGTGATTGACCCAACACAGATTGAAGAATTGGGTGGGACACGGCAAAAAGCACGAAAGTTGGCCAAGAAGCATGACTTCTTCCTCTCTGAAATTCCGCACATGGGACCGATTGGTCGATTCCTCGGTGTTGTTCTGGGTCCACGTGGCAAAATGCCTCGTCCAGTACCACCCGTGGCAGACCCTGGTGCAATTGCAGCGGGCCTGAAGGACGTTGCAATCGTTCGGAGCCGTGACAAGATCACATTCCATACCGTCGTAGGTACGCGTGAACAAGGAATCGATTCACTCACGCAGAATGGAATGGAAGTATGGAAGCGTGTGACCAGCAAACTTGAGCGTGGTGCAGGCAACATTCGTTCATTCTATGTCAAAACCTCAATGGGACCATCTGTTAGGGTGGAGGTGATTATCTGATTCCAAAGGCAGCACAGTGGAAGAAGGACCGTGTATCGGTTCTGACCGAGTTGCTCAATGAGAAGGGCGTCATCGGTATTATCGACGTCGAAGGAGTTCCTGCCACAGCCATGTTGGGCATGCGTGAAACATTGCGTGATCAAATGGTAATGACGATGGCAAAGAAGACACTTGTTCGACGCGCATGGAAAAAGGCTGGAATGTCTGAGGATGAATTGGATACTCTGTTTGATGGTGTGAAACTACCAATGCTTGTTCAAACCAACGATCTAAACGCATTCCAACTCTTCGCAGAGTTGGAGAAGACCAAGACCGGGCGTGCCGCAAAAGCTGGCGATATCGCACCCAATGATATCATCATTGAAGAAGGACCAACTTCGTTCCCACCTGGACCGATTGTTGGTGAATTTAACTCCGTAGGCATCCCAGCTAAGATTGACAAGGGCAAGGTTGCTATTCAGAAGACCGTTACAGCGGTTGAGAAGGGGCAACCAATCAGCGCTGATCTTGGCCTGATGTTGGCCAAACTCGAAATCAATCCAATCGAAATCGGCCTGATTCTGTCAGGTGTGGTTGAAGATGGGACTGTGATGGCTGCTGAAGATCTTGATCTCGACCTCGATGGATTCACAGCGAATGTGAAGAGTGCCACAAGTGGTGCATTCAACCTCGCATGCAACATCGGGTGGTTCACCGACCAGACCATACCAGTGCTTCTATCGAAGGCTGCTGGTGAGGCAATGGCGGTGGCGATCGAAGCCGGTATCCACAACGAAGATACGATGCCGGTACTAATCAGTCGGGCACACGCCCGTATGTTGGCCGTTGCAGGCCAAATGGATTCCTCTGCATTGGATGACGAATTGTCCGATGCACTTGGCTCCGCAGCAACTGCTGCGCCAGCCGCACCCGCTGCTGAAGAAGCACCGGCTGAAGAAGCCGCTGCTGAAGAAGCACCGGAAGAGGAAGAAGACGCCGGATTCGGCGGTCTAGGAGATCTCTTTGGATGATTTCCAACAAACAAAAAAAAGGTGAAAAAAATGGAATATGTATATGCTGCTATGATGCTGCACTCTGCAGAGAAAGAAATTGACGAGAAGTCTGTTGGCGCTGTTTTGAAGGCTGCTGGCGTAAAGGCTGACGACGCACGCGTGAAAGCGCTCGTTGCAAGCTTGGCTTCCGTAGACATCGGTGAGGCAATGAGCCAGGCCATCGCGGCACCTGCCGCGGCTGCCCCGGCTGCTGCTGCTGCCGGTGGTGCTTCGTCTGATGCACCCGCTGAAGAAGCGGCTGCTGAGGAAGAAGAAGAAGACGATGGCGCAGGCTTCGAAGGTCTGGGCTCGCTCTTCGGATGATCTCACAGAGTTGCAACAGTCAACAAACCAGGATAACAAACCCACATCGGTGGGGCGCCCCGTGCGTAAGCAGGCTGTTTGACCGAAGGTTGGACAGATGCCGAGGTAGCCAATCACCCGCACCTCGTCCAGCTACAGCGGACTATGCCCCACCGATGTGTTTTCTCTTAGAACATCGATTCTGCTGCTGCGGCATCCTCATGACTGACACGCGTCAGCCTTGGTTATGGCCCGGCCACGGAGTGTGACCCTTGAGGTCAACATCACACCGACACAAGCCATTCGGTCTCTCCGTGAATTAGCCCAAAGAGCAGATTGGGAATGGGAACGTGACGAAGGAAGTCGCTTGGTTGACCGGATGATGGTCATCATGCCCATTGCTCGCGCCACCCGCACTTTCCGAATTGCCATCTTGTCGGGAATTGGTAGAGGGGTGATTCTGACCGCTTGGGAAGAGGTTGCTGGTTCGGCTGGAGGGATCACAAAGGTCGAGTGGATCATTCCAGGGCATCTTACTGGAGATCCTTTCAAAGAACTGCTCAGAGCATGGTGTACTCGACATCCAAACTGTCCATGGCGCTGGTCATTTGCACAAAGATCGATGATTGGTTTCTTGTTACCGGTTTGGAGGAGAAGTCGGCGCGAATTCAGGAAATTCGGATTTGATACAAGCAAGAAAAGTTGGCCGATTGATGCTGATTGGCCACCCGTAGGGTGGCCGGATGCTCGCGAAGAGGAGTAAAAACCGATAGAAGGCACATTCATCAACCACACGTGTTCTGAGAGATTTGAGGCGAGACTGTGGACATGGACACAATTGTTGAGAAGTGGTTCTCAACAAGGGAACAAAAAATCACTTGGAGCATTTCACTCGCCTTCTTCGTCATATTCCCTCTTTACTTTGCCAACATTGGTTCCTTCCTACCTGATGGTGCGATGATTAGCGGTGGTTCTGGTGTGTCTGGAGACTGGGATGTCACCTTTGAGGAGACAGATATTGCAACCTCAGAATCTACCGAATTTCTGATGGATGGGGAAGAGTACATCTTTGAATTCACTTTTACCGATACAGTTCCCAATCTAGCATATGTCGAAATTACTGTATCTCATGATGAAACTGATGAAGGGGG
>CALCEF010000024.1 GCA_937901365.1 uncultured euryarchaeote
AATCCATGATTTCAGGGGAGGAACCGTCAATTCTCAATGTGCGTTGCCAAGATTCGTTTACCGGCATCACTTTTGTTGGGTCTCTTACGTTGTAAGCTTGAACCTCAAAGGTCACACCTTCGGGAATGTCCATGTCAGGAACCATGACCGAGATGAAGAACGAACCATTTGGATTTGAGTTATCCTTCCAAGTGGAAGCGACGAAATCCCCTTGGCTGTCCTTGCGTGCAACCCGGATGTCAAAGACTGAATTGAGCGGTGCATCCTGTGACCCTTCAAACCAGACTTGGCCTTGGAAGTGAACGGTTTCACCAGCGACGACCCAATCCCCGTTTTGCAAATCGTCATTGACAACTTCGCCCTCAACATCATGAATGGCGAACCAACCGAGACCATACGATTGGTTGACTACAATTCCTGCGCCGCCTGTGGAAAGCGTCGCAGGCGAGAATCCATTGTCATCGGTACAACTGACACGCCAACCGACGTTATTCTGCTCAGGGAAATCATCCGTCACACGGAACATCCAATGAATCTCAAAGATACCATTTGACAAATTTGTCCAAGTGGCTCCTTGGTCTGGAATAATCCAATCTTCGGGATCATCATCGACAAGAGTTCCATCGTCAGCCCAGGAAAGTTTGGGGGCATCTCCGCTTGGCGAAGCGAGGAATGTCAATTCTGCATTGGTAATGCCCAGTGCATTATCACCGATTACGTGTCGAGTCACAATTTCATATGATTCACCGCGTTCATGCAGAATCATGTTTTCATCGAAATTGATGTCAAGATTCACAGTTACCATCGTATATTCAACTCGTATGGACTTGATTTCGACCTTTCCTGCTGTAGCCGACTGGACAGAGATTCCTACGATTTCGGTACCAGTTCCTGTTTGGGGAACAATACAGTTCATGGCATCCTTCAAATCATTATTTCCACCCGATGATCTTGCTGTGACACTACCCAAGAGTGTTCCTTCATATTCCCATTCGTCACCGCCAACGCTACAGCCCGGATTCAAGGGTGAAGATTGGCCAGGAGTCTCTCCATCTCTGTCATAGATGTCAATCTTGATGTCTTTGGGTGCATTCTCATAAATTGCAATATTGAAGTCGTATAGGGTAGGCGTATACTGGTTGCTGGTTCCAGCATCTAGATCGATACAGATTGACAGGTAACTCATTGAGTATTGTGAAAGAGAAATCACTGCACCTGAACTTGGAATATTGATTCTTGTCCCACTCGTGCAAATTGAACTCGTTCGGAAGTAGATATCGAGTGAACTTCCACCTGGTGTAGATGCATTCCACCAAACTTGAGCGGCATCAGGAGTTGCCGTCGATGAATAGCGGTACGCTCTCCATTGACCACTAGCAGCAAACGTGGCGTCATAATTTAGCCCTATAGTATCGATGATGGGCGCAGCGGAAGAGGTTCCATTGAGCCATGCTCTCCAACCCAGTTGATTTCCGGCGTTTGCGAATGTAATCGTTTGACCTACACCACCATTGGCCCGTTTCCATGTCGTCCCACCATCGTTGGTCACTTCAAAATCAATCGAAGTTCCGGTTGGTTCCCAAGTAATCGCAACCCCCAGCGATAGTTCGCTAATGGAACGGAGAAGTGTTTGTGAACTTGACGTAATCGTCGCACTGGTGGATGATGGTGTGCCCATCCAATCGGCAGAACCAACCCCTCGCATCTTGATTTTTCTCAAGGTGGTTGTACTTGGACAGTAAGAATTGGTGTTCCCATAAAGGCATGTAGAAGCCAATTCTCCATCGATATTCTCAATGCCCATTATTGCGTAGGAACTTGGGTACTCACCCTGCAATTCCGGCCAATTTGTTCTCTGGTGGTAGACGTTCATCCATGAAACGCGATTTGTATCGCAATAGTTGATGTTGGCATAGGAGTAACAATGCACATTGACTGAGATTCTAGGCATCTGTATATCCAATCCAGCTGGCCGGACATAGGAGTTCATATTCGAGAATCCACCCGAGGGGGAAATGGTCCCCAAACTCCAAGTTTGTAGGGCAATGTTCGGGTGGCTCCGACTCACTTCCCACAGATCCATGTCATACGAATTAGATCCACGAACCCTCTTGACAATATACATGTCATTGGTTGCAGGATCAATTGCAATGCCTCCAACTTCAGTCATGGTCCACGAATTCTCACATCTGTAAGTGCCCCCGTTCACGGTCCACTTTGTGATTGCACCGTATGAGGTACTTGTCCAGAATGAAGTCATCCACACAGTCCCATCTCCATCGCTGGTCGCATCAGTGAGATAGTAGACGTTTGTAGATGTGCAATTGTTGTATTGTATGCTAGCAGTGCCGATGAATACTCCATTGGTCGCATTGAATCTTTGTATAGAATTCAATTGATACCCACCATATGTGCTGACACTACTATAGCGAACGACGTGGATTTCGTTACCCTGCTTGACAACAGGTCCCATGTATCCCCATGTGCCTCCAGACACGCTCATCGTTCTGGTATCACTCATTCCACTGTAACCGGCTTCAGCACTTGAGAAATGTTCTCCGGTGGTATTCATACTACCACCGGTCGATGTAGTGGCCTGATTCTGATTGTCCATCGACCAGTAGGTTGTATCCTGTGTGGGTCTCAACTCGAGTTGATCATTGTCGACCTTCACATTTTGTCGATAACCGTAATTCCACCCATTCTGATTGATTTGGAATCCGTATTGGCCAGGTCCAGTTGTACCTTGGCCGCCAAAGTCCGCATTGGTGGTTCGATTGAACCAACTTTGAGTCGAAGATGACCCTTCAATCTCAAGTTCAACATCACTCACATCAGCTCCGTAGGGGAGAGTCACACCCGGGGTAGACGCATCGCCACTGGAGCTGAAAACACGTGTGAAAGTGGTTGAACCATCTGAAAATTGAGTTTCT
>CALCEF010000025.1 GCA_937901365.1 uncultured euryarchaeote
GCAGGATTGCCAGCTCGAAAGGTGACCGGCTTCAGCGGTGGGTTCTGGAACGGTCAAGGATATACCGTTACAGGTGGAAATACCGCATCTTGGTCAGAAGTCCACCTTCAGACCAATCCTGCTGGAAATTCATTGGACATGGGTTGGGTTCCATTCGACCCCTGTCCGGCAGCAGCACCCACCCAAATCATCAGTGAGACGTGGGAACCACTCACCGTTCATCGAAACCATTCAACCGGAGACATTTGGCTCAACGGTACACTTGAATTCACCGATAACAATACACCGATTGACAACCACACAGTTCGACTGTATCTCATGCCCCCTGAAGAGGCAGCGAACAATCCGAGCCTCGGAGCGACAGGACAACGCCAATTGGGCAGTGGTATGACCGGCTCAATCGGTAATTTCTCTCTACGAGGTATCCCTGCAGAAATTGTAGCACCGGGTTACGGTTCATTGGTCGTTGAGGTTACACAAGGCGGTTATGTTGAGCACACATACAAGACGTTCTCGTGGACAATCAATGTTACAGATTCACTGAATATTACGCAAGATACACCTTCGCAACCAGGTGAACCAATCGTAGGTGCAGGCACGACAACATTGGTTTCCGGTCACGTTAGGTGGGAGAACATCCCCTTCCACGACCCTAGTGAAGCGGGTCCACTCGTGTTGTTCATGAATTTCACCAGCACGATCGATGGTTTTGTCTCCTTGCAAACCGTGGTTGGAGTGGATGGTTACTATGAATTCAATGTCACTCTCGATGAGAATGAAGCCATTGGCCTTTTGCCTGCAACGATTGAATTCCCCGGTTGGCATGTCGATGACCTGCACTTGTCTGTCCCGCCAACGTACCACGCGTTGCCAAGTACATACAATCTCAATTTCAACATCAGTGCCGCACCGAACTTGACCGCTGTCTTAGAAGGACCAGGTCTGAACAATTCGTTACTATCGATCGATGAGGATCTCTACATCAACGGTACCATCCTAAGTCGTGGACAATCGGTTGTTCCGATGGAAGGCACTCTTTGGCTACAGATGCGAATGAACGGTTCCTCTGGCCCCATGCAGAATATCACTTCATGGACACTTAACGCTTCGACTTGGTCTACAAGTCCCGGAAACTACAGCCTAGTCTGGAATTTCGCTTCTGGATTCGCTCAGGAACTAGATCCAGGGTATCTAGATGTAGAATTGTTGTTCATTCCAGATGCTTTAGGCGCCAGTGATATCGCTGGCCTACAGGAGGATGCCACAAACACTGGATTGAGTTACGGTCTACAGACGACACTCAATATTGAATACATCATCAATCCACTGCAACGCGGTGAGGCTACGACAACCAACATCGGTTTGACCGACCATCGAGGAAACTACGTCTTGCCGGCCAATGGAACTTACATTTCCGAATTCAATGGTAATCTAATTTCGACCAACAATTCTGCAGATGCAGAATTCGGTGGACTCAGCATCGATTGGACGCCAGACGCAAACACTCCCGTTGGAGATTACATGTGGTACACCAATTACACATCGTCTACGCAATGGTACAAGGATGCCACCAGCCAAGGTGACGTTCGAATCACGGGGTACATTTTGATCAGTACGACTCTTGCTGACAATTGGGTTCACATCGGAAATTCATCCTACATCACTGGAGACATTCGTGATGATTTGACCAATTCACTGGTCACCGGAAATCAAACCTCACTCATCTTTGAGTTCGAATTCCCCGGTGTTGGGCCACCCGACCCCATGGGCAATCCCCCGCCACCTTGGTTCATCCCGATTGGCACGACACCTGTCAATTCGACAACTGGACAGTTCAACATGTCATTCACAATGCCAACGAATTTCCCAGGTGGAATTTGGACCATCAGTGTCTCTGCTGACTTCTCTGCTGGCGCTCCACCAGGTGGCGCCTACTACAATTTGGAGGAGCCTCATCAGGTTGATATTGGAACTGAATCAGAAGCGGCTCTATTGTTGAACAATTCAGCGGTTCTTGTAGAAGTCAACAATCAATTGGTTTTGGAAGTTGATGTCAAGGACGTCGCTGCGTACTATTCAGAGGCGCCACCCGGTCAAGAAGGTCTTGCGAACATTTCAGCAGCAGCGGTAGAATTCTTCTGGGATGCCAATGGGGCCAACACATCGCTCGGTGTATTCACCACCAACGGTAATGGGCGGGCGACTCTGACTTGGACGGTTCCTCTCACACAGGAACCTGGTTACTACGATGTGTGGGCAGTCATGTATCCGGATCAATCGGACACACTTTCCACAAACAATGGTGCACGATATACTGGTAACCACACGATGGCCAATGTCACCGTCCAGGTATTGTCTAACGTCGTATTCGATGCGAGCGTGCCGACAACGGTTGTCGCCGGAACAAACTTCCAACTGTCTGGTACCATTCAAGATTCGGTTGACCCGAATCGTCCATTCTCAGGCCCAGTTGATATCGAAGTCTTCTGGTTGGATGATGAAGAAGAAAAGATGGCTGCATTGCACACGACTGCCATCAATGGTTCATTCAATTTGACAGTGAATTCCGATCCAAACAACGATGGAATTGTCAGTGGTAACCACGAACTCATCGTATCGGTCATCAACGGTTCAAACCCATTCTATCTAACAGATACCGGTAACATGACCATCCTCGTGATGGGGGTCACCGACTTTGAGAATGAATACCCACTCTCGGGAATCGTAGTGAACCGAGGGGAAACGGTTGATTTCGGTGGCAGGTTGGTTGAAACAACCGATTTCAACTGCAGCACATGCAATGGTGCGCCACGCATCATCAATTTCACCTCTGTCGGAGCCCAGTTCGATGAGACTTGGCTAACCGAGAACACAACAGATGTGAATGGAGAAGTAGGGTTCTCATACACCATCCCCAATGATCAGCCATTGGGTCCAATCACCATCACACTGTATTACAACGGAACTTGGCACATGCTTCCAGACCACCATCAAATCAACACGGTGACAGTCCGATCTATCACGATCCTCGTGGTTGATGCCATCGTCGATAACCCGATTGCAGGGGGCGGTTTCAATGTCACTGGAACCCTGGTTTCTGACAACGGTTCTGCGATTATCCAAAGAGATGGAACGCCGATGCTACCTACACTCACCTTCGATATCGATGGCTGGACGAATACATTCACCTACGCCAATGGTACCGCTCAGGCTGATGGGACTTGGTGGGCATGGGTTACTCTGGACGCTGACTTCGCGCGCGGTACACATACGATTACCGCGGATTACACTCCAACTGTGAATTTCTATGGTCCAAGCAGTGCGAACAATACCTTCGATAGCAGAGGCTATTCGGTATTGACAATCACCAGCCCGATCGACCTCGATCTTGAATCACGAACCGTACGCGGGGACAATTTCACTGTGAATATTTCACTGATTGATAATGCAGGCAACCCGATCGAGAACGAAACTGTTTCAATCGACCCAGTGGGAATGAATAACCCCGTCAATGTCACGACAGATTCCAATGGATTGGGTAGTGTTACCATTACCGTTCTGAACACAACCGCCCCCGGTCCACATTGGATTAACGCAAGTTATGCGGGCTTGGCTGGAACAACCGGTGTAATCGGTGACGCAACGAATACTCGAATCGTCATCCTAGCACCAACTGTTCTAACAGTCGACAGCATCGAAGGGACACTGATTGCCGGTCAAACTCTCATCGTAAACGGCACACTACTCGATGAATGGGGAATGCCACTATTGGATGCTGAAGGAAATGCATCAGGTGGTGTAATCCACTTGTTCATCGA
>CALCEF010000026.1 GCA_937901365.1 uncultured euryarchaeote
CAACGCTTGAGCATCTGCGCCAAATCAGGACCCATGTCGACAGGTCTCGGATTCAGGCCCATTTGTTCAAGCAACCACATACACAATTTCCGTGATGTTGCCGAATCTGTAGGTAATGCGATATCTCGCATTTGTGATGGATCTCTGTCCCCAAATAGTAGTACAGAACCTACTGTACCTGTTGAGGCTATACAGATATCAGGTAACAATTGCAACTCATCAGCGTATTTCGCGAAATCAGCAGTCGGAATCGGTGCAATCAAACAGTCCTTCCTAAGTATATGACCAGTCAACCAAGATGGAGGTGCGGACAGGACTTCCCATGGTTCAGGCAATTCATGATACAATGGGTCACAATTGACGAAGGCAACACGGCCTAGTATACTCTGCCACCTGTTCAACTAATCACCAGCCGTTGTTGAAATCGGTAAGTGAATGGCACAGTCATGCTCATCGTCATCGTCATAACGACGAAATTTAGTATAATTCGAATTCCTTTGTACTGGCAAACCTTTGGCTTCAACGATAAACCGTGTTAATTCAGATTTGGAATATCCTACGACTGTGCTAGAACCAGCCTCATGCATGATTTCCTCGTGCCCTACTGTGCCGTCGAAATCGTCAGCACCATGGTGCAATGCCAATTCAGATAACCGATCGCCGATATTCATCCGATACGCCTTGATATGAGGTATATTATCCAGCATCAGTCTGGAAACTGCGATCATGCGTAAGATTTCACTTCCACTAGCCAATTGAGCCTCTGGAAGCCTTGAATTGTCGGGCAGGTACGGATAAGGAACAAAACACTGGAATCCACCAGTTTCGTCTTGTAAGTCCCTCAATTTACAAAGGTGAGCGATACGTTGTTCCACCGATTCAACTGTACCAAAAAGCATCGTACAATTGGTTGGTAATCCAATCGAGTGTGCATCTCTGTGAATTGATATGTATTCATCACTCGACTCTTTTCCGAAACAGATCACATCTCGAACCTCGTCGTCCAGAATTTCAGCGCCACCGCCAGGGAGTGAATCCAGGCCAGACAATTTCAATCTAGACAATAGAGAGCGGGGGCTGATTCCACTAACTTCTGCGATATGTTTCACCTCAACAGCTGAGAGTGATTTGATATGTATATCGGGGAATTCCGATTTCACGGCTGCAAACAGAGATTCATAATATGTCACATCCCAATCTGGATGCAGTCCACCAACTGTATGCACTTCATCGATTACAGCCTCATATGGCCGTATTCGCCCCAAGAATTCTTCTACACTCAAAGCGTATGCGTCCTTCGCCTTGGGGCCTCGGCGAAATGCACAGAATTTACAAGCAAGAGTGCAGATATTCGTCTGATTCACATGTAAGTTTGAATTGAAGAATACCTGATTTCCAAATCGCGCCTTTTTGCACGCGTCTGCCAAATTAGCAACAACACTTAGATTCGGATAATTCCATAGTTGGATACCTTGCTCAAGTGTCAGTTGCTTACCGTTTCTTAGAGTATTGACAATATTCTGCAATTCAGGTTCGAAAGATTCCGTGGTGGGCAAATTACTGCGCAAATGGCTGCGCCAATCGTGGTCGATTCCACATTCTTCAATATCTGAAATCCATGTTTGCATATACTCACCGATCCAATGTGCTTGGCTTTTGCGAACGCATGATGAGTTTGCGAACTTCGTCAAAGAAAAATACACTAGACGCGGTAGCAAAAACGATTACCCAATCATTGAACTCAAGCGGTACAACGTCCAATAAATCGCCGATTGGTATACCGATAACTGGAATCGTAAGCATCGATCCTTGTACTAAGAACAGTAAGAAAGTGGCGCTAATAATAAATGAAATCGTGATTGCTTTGTTGTTGAATACACCGAGTTCGAACACACTGAGATTCGTACTTCTACAGTTGAGGACATTGAATAATTGGAAGAGTACGAATACAGAAAACGCCATCGTTTGTGCCTTCACAAAACGCACCTCGGCATCGGCCATCCATTCTTCTTCAACACACACCCCATATTCGTCAAAGTAATCTTGTTCAATGCTTCCATCGAATTCTGTGCATGGTTCTTCACTGGAGATTATTCCACCTCCTGAAAACCAAAATACAGCAGCTGTTCCCAAGAACATCACCATGCCGAGCATGAAAATGACACTACGATCAGATGCATTTGGCAGTGTTTCATCCAGTTCACGTGGTGGCTCATTCATTACATCAGAATGGCGTTTTTCAATGCCCAGTGCGACAGCAGGTGGCCCATCCATTAGAATATTGATTACGAGCAACTGCGTCACTGTAAGTGGCAATTCCCATCCGAATAGGAAACCGGAGATTACAATCAATAAGACAGCTGCAACGTTTGTCGAAATCTGATACCTCACAAAATTTCTAATGTTTAGATATAATTTACGACCCTCTTCAACTGCTGAAACGATGTTGGAAAAATTGTCATCCTGCAATACCATATCAGATGCATCACGCGCGACATCTGTTCCAGTATTGCCCATTGCGACACCAATATTGGCTTGTGACAATGCGGGAGCATCGTTATCTCCATCCCCAGTCATCGCTACTACATGCCCTTGAGCCTGTAATT